>JAOQAL010000639.1 GCA_025963615.1 Chitinophagaceae bacterium
CTTTAATTAGGGACAGATATGGGAGGAGGAACATAAATTTAATTGATCATCTTCTTTGGATGTACCATATCAATCACGCCTGTGTATTATCCTTTCGCAAGGCGGGCCCCAGTTTTTCACATTGTAGCGTTTTGTGCTTTACACCCCTTATTTTTTCGTAAATGATGTTTATTTTGTTGGCGTTCCGCCTAGTCTATTGTCCCTCCAGACTGCGAACACGTTTCAACCAGGGATTTCCCCAACCAATACAGGGATTTTTCCGGTTGTTTGGAATAACCACCCGAGTCATCTTTGTGAAGCACACACCAAAACGCGCTATATGCCCAATACGTACCCACCAACGATTGAAAACAAAGTCAAGGCTGCCATTCAGAAGGTGAACGGCGATAACAACCCCGATCCGACAACGCTACCCAGTACCAAAAAGATGGCGGATTTTTCATTCAGCTCAGTCCAGTATATCAGTCTCACACGAAAGTGTAACAGGATTGCAAAGGCCCAACAGGCAAACGCCGCAAAGATTGCAACGGCTGCTGTTTTAGGAGCTACCACCGTCCAGGATTGCATCGACCTTGTTAATACCGCTATTGCTAATCCAGTACCAACTAACCCCTGATCTATGAAATACTTGTCTCTATACCTGATCGCCGTCTGCATCGCCTTTACTGCGACAGCCTATGCCCAACCTGCTTCGAAAGACTCGGCTGCAAAAAAAGCCTCCGCAAAGACCAGTTTTTGGGAAGGATCGTTCTGGAAACCCTTGCGTATCGGTCAGTCAATGGAAACCGCTGAAAAGAAAGAAGAGCCAGCGCAGTTGATGGGAACTTTTCCGCAGAAAGATCCTTCTTCCTGGCTGGCGAACCTGGGAATCTCCTATGCGCTCAACAATAATTCGGAGAATAGTATCTCCAAGCTGACAATTGAATATCATCGAAATACGCTTACCGACAAAAAGCAGAAGAATTTTTCTGCGGGTTATACACTTTACCAGGCGTTGGGAGGAACTGAAGATGTATTTCCCTTTCTTTCGGCGGACTTTAAATATGTCTATGATTCCATCGATACCAAAAAATCCATTGCTTACAATGCATTGGTTTCCTGGTTTTTTAATGGCAAAGGTTTTCACCTGAATGCGCCCAACTGGATAAAGGATGATAAAGACAATAAGACAGCAGCGTTCACGCCGGCGCTTTATGCAGGATTGCAGGGGCAACATGTCTTCAATGCCAAGAAAGACAGCGCTAAAGGATATACCTTGCGTTTTGTGTACAAAGCTTCTGCCTATTTTGATATTATGGGTGATACGGATCCCAACACACCCAAGCCAGCCCTGCGGTTTTCAGTGGATTATACCGGCCGCAGCCCCATTACGAATTCAACCAAGTTCGGTGAAGATTATACCGACCTGATCAAAGCCGGTGTCGAGTTATTCATCACCTACAAGCCTGTTAAGGTTTCCATCGGGGTTTCCTATAATTCCGGATCCGATCCGCTGAAAGGGTTGCTGAAACAGCAATATTGGCTGCTCAGTCTGAATTTCTTTAAGAATAAAAGTTGACTGTAATGTTAATCAGCCAGCTGACTACGCTGCGATGCGTTGAACGGCTGTCGGTACACTTCCGGGTTTTTGCATCTGGAACTAATTCAATGTCTAAGGAGGATTTCGCAATGTTTATTGTGGAAAGTCCATTTTATATATAGTATCAGGTCGGGTGATAATATCGATATTCTATGCAGGTTGTTGAGTCTTTGAGAAAAACATAAGTTAAGATCAGCCTTAATTTCCTTACCATGAAAATTCCAGCTTTACTTTTTCGGGATGTCGCAAAAGACTTCGATGACAAAATTTATCAGCGGTAATCATGGAGTTATTCCTTGAGTCATTTTGGCATGCCTCTTTTAAATTTCTGATTATTAATAAGTTATAAGCCGTTTCGAATCCTGTCTTCCCGACTAAAATGCCTCTCAATTTTTGAGGGGCATTTTTATTTATGCACGCTGAAGGATAAAGGATTTAGCGATTCGCATCAGCCAATTTATTCTCTACTAACGAAGCATAATGAAAGAACCTAAAACCTCAAGACCTGACCCCATGACTCAAATGGTTACAGAAAATCAGAAAGAAACAGTTCTTGTTTCCTTTGAACAACCATAACATCAGGAGGGGTAAGATTAATTAATAAACTTTGCGTTATTGCCAGTATATTTAAGGACAAGCAAAACAACAGTTTCATTCCTTGTAGAATACATTTTGATAGTTTCCCTTAAATGCACTTATTTTTAATTTCAACCAAATCTAACCATGAACAAAGCACGTTTATTAATTCCCTGTGTCATTATTGCTGTAACATTTCTTATCAGTTGCAACAATACTGACAAACCCCAACCTGCAGGCACCAGCCCCTTTGATATGGCTGCCGCCCGCAAAGAGGTTGATGCTGCCAATAAGCAGTTATCAACAAGCCTTGCCAACGGGGACTCTGCTACCGCCGCTGATGTATATGCAGCAGATGCAGAATTTATGGGCCCGAATGCCCCTGCTGTCAAGGACAGAAAAAATATTGCAGCTCAATTCGGAGGAATGATTCATTCAGGCGCCACCAAATTAGACGTCGTAACCGTGGACCTTTGGGGCGGCGAAGAACTGTTGGGTGAAGAAGGCACCTATACACTTGCTACGAAAGACGGGCACCAACTGGATAAAGGGAAATACATAGTCCTTTGGAAAAAAGAAGCCGGCAAATGGAAAGTTTTCAGAGACTGCCTGAATTCTGATTTGCCAAAATAATCGATAACATAGGTGGCTCACCTGGTATGGGACCGGGGTCGCAGGTGCGAATCCTGTCTTCCCGACCAAACACCTTCAAATGGTGTCAAAGGCTATAAATATGATTATTTATAGCCTTTTTTTATGCCGGGACATCAAAAATATCATCGAAAATCAGCCCCGTTTTTTACAAATCTTTCATACTGACAATTACTAACTATACTACCATCCATACCATAATACTGACAAATTCATTTCAAAAACTATCAAATAATGCCAATCAAGGGTTGAAACCCATCACAGAGGCAGCACCTTAATTTTTTGCCACAGATTACACAGATTTTCACAGATTTTTCGGCGGGTTTAACGGTATAACTGTGGCAAAAAATCCACCTTAGATGCACGAATCATAAAGTGAATGGAAAGGGTATTGTGCTGCAGATCAATATAAAAAAGGATTATCGGGGATGGGATAACCGGTCATGGCGGATGACGAAATAAAATTAAGGTATGCAGTTACTTGTATTCAAATACCTGCGTAAATACCTCACCACTTGACAGGGTACCCTTAACCGTAAGGGGGTAACCTTCCTTGTTATAGGTGTATTGATAAGTAGCGCTTTCAACAGTAACCACTCCGTTTGGTTTAGTTATTGCCATCTTGATACTCAGTATTTCATTGGTGGAAAAAAAATCGATGTAATGGTTTGTAAAACTGAGGAACTCATCATCTTCCGGGTTGAACAAAAATTTGAGGCGTTGGTCAACCAAAGGGCTTTTGTTGGTGCCATAGGTATATTCCAGCACCCGGGAAAAGCCATTCTTAAATGCCACCGATATTTTGCTGACGTTATCGTTCACGTAATTCATGCTTGCCCTGATGGTTGTATCCGTTGAGGAAGTTGGGGGAAAGGGTCCGACACTATAACCCCGGGGACTGTGATGGAGCATTTCGGTGATGCGGCCGTTCTGTGTTGTATACGCTATAGTATAGCCGGTTCCGCCCGCATACGAATTCTCAGATTTGCTTCCCCCGGCCGGGAGGCCGTTAGCGTAAGCGATGGTCCAGCTCCTGCCGGCAGGTGGGAGCACATACGCCATGTATCGGGGCCCGCCTGTAACTGAATCGTAATTATAAGAGTAAGGATTACGATAGATCACCTCGTTTGCCTTGCCGAGGATCCATTCGGACGTATACACCTGACCCGATTGCATGGTAGCATAGACTTTTGAAAGATAATATTTGGTGGGCGTTGCAGGTGCAGGCTGCTCAGCATTTGGTGTGCAGGAAATAAACACCACCGACAGCAAACCAGCAATAAACAGTACAGGCTTTTGCATAGAATGGTTTTGTGATAGTGAATTAAGTGTATTACCTGAATCAGCAAACCATCCGCAGTATGGCTTGATCGATGGGGAATCGATCTTGATGTAAAATTAGAAAAAATCTGGTAAATAGCCTGCCATAAATACTTTTTTTGCCGTAGAATACAATAGGGAACTAGCGTCACCGTTCCTTTCAGGGTGGTAGCAATACGTAACTGGCAGGGTTGAGTTAAAGGTGGAGGTAATGTAATTTTAAAAATATTTCATTAAAAATTTGCGAAACTGAATAGTTGCGCATATATTTGCAACTGATCAGTTGCTCATTTAAAACTTTATCATGATAAGACGCGATGTATTCCAGGCGATAGCCGATCCTACCCGAAGGACGATTCTGGCACTAATTGCTTTGCAGGCAATGACGCCCAATGCCCTTGCTGAACATTTTGATTCAACCAGGCAAGGTGTATCAAAGCATATCAAAGTATTGACCGAATGCCAACTTGTAAAAAAGGAGCAATCAGGAAGGGAAATATATTATCATCTAAATCCCAAAAAAATGAAAGAGATAGCTGACTGGCTGGAGCCTTTCCGAAAAATGTGGGAGAATCGATTTGATAAATTGGATCAGCTGCTAAGTGAAATGCAGTCCAGGAAAAATAATAAAAAATAAAGCGGGACAGAAGGTCAGTAAGTAAAAAACAGTATTATGAAAGCAGCAAATCAAACAACTATTATCGCCGAGAAAGGCAAACAGGAGTTTTTTATCGAAAGGGAATTTGAAGCGCCAAAAGAACTTGTGTTCAAGGCTTTTAATGATCCCGAATTGCTTTTGCAATGGTTAGGCCCTTCCAACCTGAGTATGAAAATTGAAAAATTTGACAACAGGTCAGGCGGCTCTTACCGGTTTATACATTCAGACAAAAACGGAAACCAGTACGGCTTCAATGGGGTAATTCATGAAGTAGCAGAGCCGGATAGAATAATAAGGACTTTTGAGTTTGAAGGACTGCCTGAAAAAGGGCATGTTTCGATAGAATTTCTCACACTTGAAAATTTGCCGGGTAACAGATCAAAACTTCGCATTCAAACGGTATTCAAATCGGTGGAGGACCGTGATGGCATGATTCAATCGGGAATGGAAGGTGGAATGAACGAAGGGTTTAAAAAACTTGACGAACTTTTGAAATTAAAATTATTGAAATAAATGGTTGAGGTCTTTAAAACAAATGTTACGAGAAAGAAGCAGTGTAAGAATGTTATAAAGCTTCTGCTTGCATATAACCCGCTTTACAAAATCAATGTAGACCTCCACGATTGCGATAAAGTTCTGAGGATCGAAGCTGTAAACGTTAATAGCAAAGATGTAATTGTTCTTCTTGCTGAAAGTGGCTTTGATTGTGAGGTACTGCCTGACTGAAAAGATTACCTAACCATAAAATCGAAAGTAAATAGCAACCCTGTAAATAATCATAAAAAATACAATTATGGCCAATCAAATGTATCCCTGTTTGTGGTTTGACGGACAAGCCCAGGCGGCAGCTGAGTATTATTGCTCCATTGTTAAGAACTCAAAAATTATTTCAGCAAATCCCATGGTGGTAAATTTCCAACTGAATGGGTTTAAATTTATGGGCTTAAACGGAGGCCCCCAGTATAAATTTTCGCCTGCAAATTCTTATGTTATCGAATGTGAAACCCAGGAAGAAATAGATCATTATTGGGAAAAACTGGGCGCTGGCGGCGTGTATAACCAATGCGGTTGGCTGGATGATAAATTTGGTGTGTCGTGGCAAATTGTGCCGTCAATTTTGG
Organism: Chitinophagaceae bacterium; assembly: GCA_025963615.1. Classification (GTDB taxonomy): domain Bacteria; phylum Bacteroidota; class Bacteroidia; order Chitinophagales; family Chitinophagaceae; genus JAFDYH01. Next base: position 5,906 of record JAOQAL010000639.1, read on the forward strand.
GCAAGCTGATGTCCGATCCGGAAAAAGCGCCAAGAGTTATCAAGGCATTTATGCAAATGACAAAATTCAATATTGAGGCACTGCTTAATGCGTAAAAGCAAGGGTCTATGTTACACTAATTTACCAGTGCTGCCGTTGGCGGAAATATAGGTTCAGGCGTGGACCCGCGCCAGGATGCAGGTGGGGGCTATGGGTTCGTAAAGGGTGGGCAATGCCTGAAACTAAGGAATTCGTTTAGCGGTACCCTATCAGGCCCGGCAGTAAAGCATCATTTGTGCGGTAACCGTCATCAAACCTGCGTAATCATTGGGTTTGACGATATAGTCCATAGCGCCAAGTTTGAGCGACTGCTTT
>JAOQAL010000653.1 GCA_025963615.1 Chitinophagaceae bacterium
AGCCTCAATTGTCCGAGATGTGTATTCAGGTGGGCATACCGGCTGATCAAAATAGCCAGCCTGTTGCGGTGCGGTTCTTTTGTAAAATCCTCTGTACTCACATAATGATGCTTACTTAACCAGTCCGCTACGCTCTGCTTTTGTATCGCAGCGGATAAATTACCGTTGACCGCTTTCCATTTGGCCAGCAGTTCACTATATGGCGGATAGCCTTTCTTCTTATCAGCCGATTCAAGAAAGTCTCCATCCAGTTCGGGGAACATACGTTCTCCTGCCTCCAGCGCTTCGATCATCCTGTCATGCACCGCTACCATATGGCCTAGTAAATAGATCACGCTATTGCGGCCCGGTGCCAGTTCAGTCTCCGCATGTGCGTGGCCGAGGGAATCAAAAACTTTAGTGGTATGACTCAGCGCTATATCCCACTGGCTTACCAGCTGGTCGATAATCGGTTTTGCATTTTCCATGGTTAAAAAGTGTTTAAAAGTAAAGTTACGATTCGGGATGCCGGAGTGAGACCTTTTAACCTCCTAATCTCAATTTTAAAACTTTTCGGAAAAAATCTCGAAAAGTTATTATTTTGTAGTCATTCCCCCCCTTTAAACACTTGAAGGCGTGTTTAAAACATAGGTCTACGTGCATTTAGAATTGGCTACTTGCAAATACGTGATCGGTTATTTATCAATAATTTAGATTATAAGAATAGCGTACATCTAAGTGGATGCGCAATGCGTAAAGAAATCTTTCTTATTTTAAAACACGTAAATAAATAGTTATGAGTTCGTCTTATTGGATTACAAAACCTGACCACAAGATTAGTTTGGATAGATCAATTGGGAATATTCAATTAGGGCTTGGAATTGACCTTACCAATCCGGACGACCCAATACTAAGAAATGTCATTCCTTTTGAACAAACAGATGGGAGTTTGGCCGTTACCAACAGGAACCAACCCATTGACCACAATTCTATAACAGAATCGTCGCAAGTTATTGAAGCAATGTCTGAGTATGAAGAAGCAAGAATGTTGTCTGCATATTTCAGAGGTAGTTTTGGTCTTACAAGTTTTAGTGCAGCTTTAAATACTGCAGGCACTAGAAGGCAATATGAAAGGGCTGTATATGTAATTTTAGAAAGTCAAGGAGATGACGACACACTAATTGTACCATCTTTAACTTGGAGTAACCCTCCAAATAGCGAGACCATTGCGTCTTTTGATGAACGCAGAATGCAGTTTATTCAAACTTACGGTTCGCATTATGTTAGCAGTATAAAATATTCTTTTAGAATTGCATTGCGGGGAGCAATACAGTCAGTTGATGAAACACAAAGATTAGCGTTTTCAGCTGCATTTTCTGGCTGGGGTGTAAGTGCAGGTGCAGACCTTCAAAACTCTCAAAGATTACGGCAAATGAATGTGCATTTTACTGCCGAAGTATTTGCTAGTTCCATAGAGCCTCAAACGTATGCCAATCGTTGGATTATGACTAGCTTTGATGACATTAATGACTTTTTGCTCAATCTTCGAAATGGAGTAATTACAATAAAAAGAGCACCAATTCAAGCCTCTCTATCTTCCTTTTGGCCTACTTTGCTTAACTATCCTTCAACTAGATCAGTACTTCAAAGAAATACAGCACCACAATTGACTGAGTTATATGGAGTGCCCAGGGGCACAATTCTGCCTTGGATACCTACAGAAGACAATATTATCGAAACACCTGATCCAACTACAGGACAATTAATGAGGACAATCAGCCTTCCAAACGGATGGGAAATATGTACAGGAGTTAATAATACCCCACTTTTGGATAAGCAATTTTTAAGAGGGGGTATTTCTTTAAGTGATATAGGTTTAAGAGGTGGAAATGAATCACATAGCCACTCGGGTGCGACGGCAAATGCTTTTAATCACTCTGATGGTTATAAGATTGATGGTGATAGAGGTAGTCCACAAGCAAGCGGGCTGTCGCATTATCATGACTTCTCTACTAATGCAGTTTCCCATCTTCCTCCATATTCAACAGTTATTTATATTATTAAAATTTAAAAATAGTAGTGCATATAAACGTTCGTCCTGTCAAGTAAAAATTCGCGCTATAACCGATTCGTTTTTGACATACCGTTGAAACACCCATATTTTGACATTTCCTGTTAAATGTAAAAAGTAGGGTGCCATAAAATAGGGGTAAAACCCTTTTTTTGAAGAGAGTAGAAATACGCCGCATAACTACCATACCTATAAACAACACTTTCCCCTCCCTTATATCCTTTCCCCCATTCGATATACTCAATACAAACATTCATTCACCTTAAATCATGTTTGTATGAGTATCGAATTAGAAGCCATCAAATACTGCCAGTATTGCGACAAGACAATACGCGGCGGGAGCGATAAAAGTTCTGCAGTGATAATTGCCGAGGGCGTACAATTATGCGCGAAACTACGATGTTGCCGTCGTCATGCGTAAGATCAACATCACCTTGTGAAGAAATCGAAAGATTCTACAATCGTTCGTACCAAGATCGGTTGCAAGCAAGGAAGTTGAAATTGATAGTTTGCTACATGAAGGCTTTAGCTTTCTCTACCATACGCATGTAAAAAAAGATCAAGCTGGCAATACGCTCTATTACTGTCATGACATTAGCTATTTTTTGACTTTAGAGCAGCAAGTAATGATCGTAAAACAAGTACCATTCAGTTAATTAAAAAAGCCTGATTTCTCAGGCTTTTTTCTATCTTTTATGATGAACTTTTGGAGCGAACATCCTTTTCATTAGTACTCTTATCGTTTCGGTTCTATTTTGAAGAATATACAGTAATCCGGCTGAAACTGCCCCCCTTACGAGATAACTTTTCCTTTACATTTTCACCAGGCAACAGCATTTTTTTGCACTTGCAGATCATCAATTGATGCATTACGATTGAATTGAGGGAGCTATATTGATCTGAACGTATTGATAGTAAAGTAAATAAAGGAAAAGCAATCAATGGAAGGAAAATGCAATTGCTGTTTGTAAATTTGTAATGCTGCAGAGAAGCAACATGATCTTAGAATACTGTTATGATCACTAATTATCAGACCTCTGAAAACTCAAATCTTTGCCAGCTAAAATGTAGGTCAGTTTGCTCCGGAATGAACTGGTCAATTTGATCGGATTGTGCAATTCCAGCTTTATTTCTTTTGGATTAATATCTCTACTATTAATAAAATACTTCTTTACTATTTCGAAATTTTCAAGGAAGAAGTCTTTTTGTAGCTCTATTTGTTCTTTTCTAGAATGCTCTTGTATTACTTTATAGTGTTGTTTATCTAAAGACGATGGCGCAATATGACCATTTACGGCGAAGCCCTGAGAAATAAGGCTATTTATAAGATTTTCTTTCAGTTCGGCTTTGGTCATTTTTAGTAGTATAATCGCTTACAATAAATATCGTATAATTCTTCGACGTAATATAATGGTACGGCGTATTGAAATTGTGAAATGTTGTACTATGTTGTACCCAATAAAAAAGCCGATCATCTCTGATCGGCTGTAATCCGTGCCCCAGGCGGGAATTGAACCCGCACTCGCGTTGCGGCGAACAGGATTTTAAGTCCTGCGTGTCTACCAATTCCACCACCAGGGCCTGTCCCGTTTTTCGGGAGTTTCCCATTCCTGGGAATACATCCCAAAAAAAAATCCCATCACGCCACCGGCGCGACGGGATTCAGAGCGAAAGACCGGGCTCGAACCGGCCACCCCGACCTTGGCCAGGTCGTGCTCTACCAAATGAGCTACTTTCGCCTATATATCCACCGTAGCTTCAGCGAAGGTGGATTGTCCACCATTTCATTAAAGAAGATGGTGATACTTGTAAGAACTTCCCCCCACCGGCGCCAAAGCTTCGGTGGATGCTATAAATTGGGGAGTGCAAAAATAACCATCCCCAGTTCCTGACAAAATTTTTTATTGCCTTTTTACTTGTAATCAGGCTTGTACTCAGAGCTTTTCTGTACCTCTACCTCGGGCTTGCCCTTGTACCGCTGGTTATACAGGCGGTAACATCCACCCAATACAAATGCTAGAATGCAGAATACCTGCAGGTAAAACAAAAACCTGGAAGAATTTACCCAGTTCCTGGTAAAGTCTTTTTCCTGGGTGTCGGTCGTTTCGTGTGACATAGTCTTGAATTGCTTTGCAAAAATAAGGTACGGATACAAATTATTGACCCTTCTTCTGAATAATTTCCTGAAAACCTGTGTGTTGCCTGATAAAATACTGCCAAACCACCGATCCGTGGTACACGCCCTGCAGATCGCAGAGCGGTTTGCGCGGATGGGACCGCCGGTAAGGCCGTTTGATGGACCATTTTACTACGGCAATATGCGCCTGGTAAATGGCGATGAAGAAATCTTTGTCGCCGCCAAGCAGCCCCTTCCAGGCGGAAACCGCATCCAGCCCCAGCCGCAGCGGGATCTTCCAGATCTTTTCATACCAGGGCAGGTTCTTGCAGAGCATCACCAGGTTGTTGCGGAAATTGAGGTACACTTTACGCCCGCCCCGCGGAAGGGTTCCCGCACCCACATGGTACACGACCGACTGCGGGCAGGACATGATCCGGTAACCCGCTAGCTGCATCCGCCAGCAAAGGTCGATCTCTTCCTGGTGCGCAAAAAAAGAAGCATCCAGTCCGCCCAATGCATGGTAAACACGGGCACGTACAAACATGGCAGCGCCTGATGCCCAGAATACGGGTTGTGTTTCATTATATTGGTGCTCATCTTTTTCACACACATCAAATATTCTTCCGCGGGAAAATGGATAACCCAGGTGATCTATCCAGCCACCTGCAGCTCCGGCATATTCAAAAAGATCGGGTTGGTGATACGAAAGGAGTTTGGGTTGGCAGGCTGCCACTTTGTGATCAGCCTCCATCACGGCAATCACAGGTTCGATCCAGCCCGGCGTTACGGAAACATCCGAATTAAGCAATACATAATATTCAGATTCAACCTCATTCAGTGCCCAGTTATAGCCGCCGGCAAAACCTTCATTTTGAGGGTGGGTTAATATTTCAACAGAAGGAAAATGTTCGTTTACAAATGCAACTGAATCATCCACCGATGCATTATCAGCCACTATTATGCGCAGGTTGGTGTAGGTAGATGCGATCACCGAAGGCAGAAAGTTCTCTAAATGCTTTCGGCCATTGTAATTCAAAATAACAACTGCAACCTCGGGTGATGGCAAGGGAATGATT
>JAOQAL010000667.1 GCA_025963615.1 Chitinophagaceae bacterium
CCCCGGGCTTATCATAAGTTCAGCGCCGGTCTCGATGCTTCCGGCAAACCATTGTATTGGGAACATCATGTCGTTTGTCAGTCATTTATGAAAGGCACTCCCTTCGAAGCCTTTATTGTAAAAGATGGTGTGGACGGTACCGCCGTAGAAGGTGCTGCCGATCAACCCTATCAAGTGCCCAATATACATGTAGCGTGGAATATGGCTCCCTCCGGCGTGCCCACCCTGTGGTGGCGTTCAGTAGGAAGCTCACACAACGGGTTTGCTGTTGAAAGTTTCATTGATGAATTGGCAAAAGCTGCCGGCAAAGATCCTTTCGAATACCGCCGCATGCTGCTTGATAAAAGTCCCCGGCATAAAAAAACACTTGAGTTGGTAGCTGAAAAAGCCGGCTGGAAAAATCCGGCTCCCCCGGGCCGGGCGAAAGGAATTGCGGTGCATGAATCATTTGGCAGCGTGGTAGCACAGGTAGCTGAAGTATCTATAACGGCGAACAATACACTGAAAGTCCACAAAGTGGTTTGCGCCATTGATTGCGGACAGACGGTAAACCCTGATACCATCAAAGCCCAGATGGAAGGTTGTATTGTTTTCGGTCTCACAGCAGCGTTATACGGAGAAATTACTTTTGAAAATGGAAAAGTAAAACAGCACAATTTCCATAATTACAGGATGCTTCGCATGAATGAAATGCCTGTGGTGGAAGTTCATATTGCGGACAGCAAAGAACCCATGGGTGGTGTGGGTGAGCCGGGGGTACCGCCCGTGGCGCCGGCGATCATGAATGCCCTCTTTGCCCTTACCGGCAAACGGGTGCGTAGTTTGCCGCTGCGGACGGAAGACCTTAAAAAGAAAGTATAGCTGTTGATGGGGGCAGCGACCTGGCTGCTATCAGCATTCGTTCCGCAATGTCAGACTTTCGCAGGTTCTGCTTACTGCCTGCTCACTACCTGCTGAAACAGAAAAGATTCAAATAAAAACTAAAAGAGTTTAACGCATGATAAACTTAAAAGTAAACGGCAAAGCCTACGATGTTGATGTGGATCCTTCAACACCTATCTTATGGGTATTGCGGGACACACTCGGGCTCACCGGAACTAAATTCGGTTGTGGTGCCGCACAATGTGGCGCCTGCACGGTTCATCTCAATGGAGATGGAATCCGTTCCTGCATATCCCCTGTATCAAGAGCCGTTGGCAAGGAAATCGTTACCATCGAAGGGCTCGATCCCAAACTCAGCAAACCGTTGGAGCAAGCGTGGATACAGGAAGATGTACCGCAGTGTGGTTATTGCCAGTCTGGACAGATCATGGCAGCGGCGATACTCCTTCGCGATAATGCCAACCCTGATGATCGTGATATCGATGATGCCATGACAGGTAATATCTGCCGTTGCGGAACCTATCAACGCATCCGCAAAGCGATTCATGTAGCAGCCAAACTGAAAAAATAGATTCCCCGTTTACCAAAATCGAAAGCAATGAGTATGGAAAAAACAAACAGCCGCACACAAAACCGATTAAGGCTTACGATCTACCTGGTATTGACTGTTGGTTTTGCTTCGGCCATGGTCCTGTCGGCGGGAAATAAGAACTATCCGGCCGGTAATAATCATAAAGACCCGGCTGAACCCGCAACAGAAAATAAGACCATTGCTTCATCGCCCATTGACAATAAGATAGAAAATACTTTCAGGGATGTGAATAAACAAAGAGCGCAGGAATCGAAAGAAGCTTTTCTTGCAGCGTATAAAGTATTCATGCATCCGCGCTGTATGAACTGCCATCCTAAAGGGGATGTGCCTCTGCAGGGCGATGATAGCCACCTGCATGCGCAGGGTGTAAAACGTGGACCGGACGGTAAAGGTTTATATGCACTAAAGTGTAAGAATTGTCACCAGGATGAAAATCTAAATGGCGATTATTTACCCCCCGGCAGTCCTGGCTGGCACCTGCCACCCGTCAATATGAGAATGGTATTTGAAGGTAAAACGCCTCGCCAATTAGCCATACAATTTAAGGATCCGAAATTCACGGGTTTCAAAAATTTTAAGAAAGACATGATGCACCATGTGGAAAAAGAACCGCTCGTGTTGCATAGCTGGACTTATCGTGCACCTCCGCCTTTATCCCATGAAGAGTTTGTAGCAAAAGTGAAAGAATGGATTGATAAAGGAGCTGCGATTCCGGATAAATAAAAAATCTTTCATTGAAGTCATTATCAAGCCAAAAAGTTTCGCCGGCCCCCCGTTCCAACGGGAGCTCTCTCACTTTTTTTTGTGGACAGAGAAAAACTCCGTGACTCTCTGTGTCGCTGTGACTCCGTGGTTCAAAACATAGACAGCGGGGAGTCCTTGTTTATTTTTCATTGTTTATCTGGGAATTGTCGGGTAACACATTTATTTATTCCACGCTCAATCTGTACTTTGTAATTGTATGATATTTTTCTCCCGGTTTCAGCAAGGTAGTCGGAAATTTTGGCTTGTTCGGTGAATCCGGAAAATGCTGTGTCTCCATACAAAACCCCGCATTTTTATTGAAGGGTATTTCATCACTTCCCTTAATACTTCCATTCAGGAAATTGCCGGTATAAAACTGGACGCCTGGCTGTGTTGTAAACACTTCCAGTTTTCTGCCACTGACCGTATCAGTTACAGAAGCTATTAATTGTAATGAACTGTCTGTCCGTTTCAAAACAAAGTTATGATCATAGCCACCGGGTACCTTCCCTATTCTTTCACCAATCTTTTTTGGTGTATTAAAATCAAATGGAGTTCCTTTCACAGCTCTTAATTCACCCGTGGGAATTAAACCCGTATCTACCGGCGTATAATAATCCGCCTTAATCATCATCTTATGATCCAGGATGTTATTGCTATGATCGCCTGTTAAATTGAAATAACTATGATTGGTAAGATTCAAAACGGTGGGCTTATCTGTTTCCGCAGTATACTCAATCGTTAATTCATCTTCGTCAGTCAATGTATACGTTACATTCACTTTCAGATTCCCGGGATATCCTTCTTCACCATCTTTACTCAGGTAATTCAACGATAGCACAGGAAGGGAATCGGCTGTTTCCGCAACATCCCATACCTGTTTGTCAAAACCTTTTATCCCACCATGCAGGTGATTCGCACCGTTGTTTACGGCGAGTGTATACGTACTATCACCGATTTTGAATTTGCCCTTCGCTATACGGTTACCATATCTTCCTACCACGGCACCAAAATAAGGTGATCCGCCCAGGTAACCACTGAGGCTGTCAAATCCTAAAACAATACTGGTTTTCTTCCCGTTTTTATCCAGGGAAGACCATGACGTAACCGTAGCTCCATAGTTGGTGATCTTTACCTGGTCACCTTTGGCATTCGTTAGGATATATTGGTAAACGGGCTTACCGTCCACGGTTCCAAAATCTATTTTTACTACTCCTACTTTAAGTGACATACTTTCAGAAGTTACTGTTTTATTTTCTTCACCGCTGTTACATGCGGTAATAATTAATAATGCCGTGACTACAACCAAAAAACGATAATGCAGGAATTTCATAATTATTTTTTTTATAAAAACTTCAAACCCTCTTTATCTAATTTTTCATATTTCTTCTTATCAAACACGAAATAAAAAGCGCCCCTGCGTGATGAATGCTTTTCCTTCTCCTTCAATTTATGCAAAATATTCAGCGAATGAATTTTCCGGGTAAAATTTCTCTTATCCAGTGGCTGTTCGTAGATCGCTTCGTATAAAGACTGCAACTGCTGCAAGGTAAACTTATGCGGCAATAAGGCAAAACCCACCGGATGACCGGATATCTTTTCTTTTAATCTTTCCTTCGCCAGTTTTAGCATTTGCCGGTGATCAAATACCAGGGAAGGAACAGCATCCAGCGGGAACCACTTTGCGTTATGCTCTTCAATCAAAGATGAACTGTAATCGTCAATCTTAATTAACGCAAAAAAAGCAACTGAGATAACTCTTCCACCCGGATCCCGTTGCACATCACCAAAACAGGAAAGCTGTTCCATATAAATATCATTCAACCCCGTGAGCTTGTTCAAAATACGGGAAGCAGCTTCGTCCACACTTTCTTTTTTGTCTACAAAACCTCCCATCAGCGACCACTTACCAAGACCCGGCTCAAAACCTCTCTTTATCAATAACGCCCTCAGCTTAATTCCATCAAATCCAAAAATGATGCAATCCACCGAAACCAATAAACGGTCATGATCCTTATATTGTATTATACTCATGCTGTTACCCGCAAATTATACTACCAGAATTTTATATATAAAGCAGCGAGGATCACTAAAACAGTTACTACCATGGCAAGGATACCCGGGCTCAGTTTAAACATCGTCTTATCCAGTTCAAACGCTTTTGGATTTATCTTAGGCCCTGCCAGGCTCATCCCTACCATTACCATCACCGTAAACATAAAAGATAAGCCCATGGCGATAAGGAACGGTATTTCAAAACCACCTTTTCCATTCGGGTAAGCGGTATAAAGAAATGTTTCATTACCCAACACCTGCGGAGCAAATTGGATAAAGAAAACACAAAGTATAAAACCTGTCAGCAGGCCGGCAACGGCGGCGGCGCCTGTAGTTCGTTTCCAGAACATTCCGAGTACAAACATGGCAAACACACCGGGGCTGATAAACCCTGTATACTTTTGTATAAATGTGAAACCGCCGGCACCTCCGATGCCTAATAAATCCTGCCATGTAAATAATATCGCAATGATCATGGCAACTACAACCACAATTCTTCCCGTCCACACCTGTTTTTTTTCGTCCGCATCCTTTTTGATATACTTTTTATAAATATCAAGGGTAAAAATAGTGGAGATACTATTTGCTTTACCGGCAAGGGATGCAACAATCGCCGCTGTTAAGGCAGCAATGGCTAAACCTTTCAAACCATTTGGCAGAAATCCCAGTACAGCGGAATACGCACCATCCATACCACCTTGTACATCCAGGTATCCGTTTTTATTTAACACGTAGGCCGCAATACCCGGCAACATGACAATGATTGGCATCATCAGCTTGAGCATGGCAGCAAACAAGATACCTTTACGGGCTGTTTTTAGATCCGCTCCTAATGCCCGTTGAGTGATATACTGGTTACAGCCCCAGTAATTGAGATTTACGATCCATTGCCCGGCTGCATACATTAATATACCGGGAAGAATGAGATATTTATCAATGTATTGTTGTGATGAACCCGGTCCTGGTTTTTCCAATATCATTTTAAAATGATCCGGTGCATCTTTCATCAATGCTTTAAAACCAGCCAGCGCATCTTTTCCCAATCCAAATTTTTCACTGACAACGGTCAAGGCCAGGTAAATAGTTGCAAACCCGCCAATAATTAATACGCTAACCTGGATCACATCGGTATACCCGATTACTTTCATTCCACCCAGTGTAATAATAACTGCAAATATGGCTAACCCGATGATCACCACATGCAGGTAATCGTGCCCCGGGAGTAATCCATTAATTGCAATAGCACCGAGGTAAAGAATGGAGGTGAGATTTACAAATACATATAAGAACAGCCAGAATATTGCCATGATGAGCGCTACTGATTCATTATACCTCGTTTTTAAAAACTGAGGCATGGTATAAATTTTGTTCTTGAGGTAAATGGGAATAAACCATATAGCGATAATAACCAATGCCAGCGCGGCGATCCACTCATAAGCAGCTACTGCGATACCCACAAAAAAACCGTTACCGCTCATACCAATAAACTGCTCAGCGGAAATATTGGATGCAATCAGGGAAGCGCCGATAGCCCACCAGGTTAAAGAACCTTCAGCAAGAAAAAACGCCTTAGAATCATGTTCCCTGCTTTTTCTTTTGTGGTAAATCCAGTATCCATAGCCTGCCACGATAACAAAGTAGATAATGCATACAAGATAATCGCCAAAGACAAGTTGGTTTTTC
>JAOQAL010000669.1 GCA_025963615.1 Chitinophagaceae bacterium
AATCATTATTGCATGATTGCTGGCGTATAACATCGTCCTGGGCGAAAATTGCAGAAGAAATAAAGACGAATAAAAGAATAAGAATGTTTGGTCTTGTCATAAGGATTTATATAGGATCGGAAGTAAGAAATAAAAATATATTAAAAACGGCGTGATTCTAAATTTTTCGACACCTAAATATTAAAAAAATAAACAGGTATATTTTCTTAGTGATTACACGCCGTGCAGCTCTGTAAAATACATATCGGCTTTCGTCTGCAAACCGTTGCCTGGAAAAATGAATTCCTAAATATGATTATTGACCTGAACGGTTAAAATAGAATGAGTTCGCTTGTTGAGTAGCAGTCAGTACGAGATCATTTATGCAAACATGCGCCGGTAATGTCGTTGTATAATGAGCTACTTCGGCAATGTCTTCCGCGGCCAGCGGTTTGAAACCGTCATATACTTTCTTGGCTGTTTCTTCATCGCCTTTAAACCGAACCAGTGAAAACCCGGTCTCTGCCGCCCCGGGGTGAATAGCGGTAACTTTGATATGATGTCGCAATAAATCAATACGCATGGCCTGACTAACAGCATCTACCGCATGTTTGGAAGCGCAATAAACATTGCCTTTTTCATAGACTTCCTTTCCTGCCGTTGAACCGATATTAATAATATGGCCTTTCCTGTTTTTTATCATAAATGGAAGAACAGCTTTTGTTACATAGATCAGTCCTTTTAAATTAGTATCGATCATCGTGTTCCAGTCATCCAGGCTGGCTTCGTCAAAATAATCCCTTCCCAGGGCCAGGCCGGCATTATTAATGAGTACGTCAATGTCCTGCCACTCAGCGGGTATGCTTCTTACTGCGCTGAAAACGCGTTCCTGTTCCTGCACATCGAATGGTAGTATCCACGAAGCAACATTATATTTTTTTTCAAGGCTTATTTTTAATTGCTGTAATCGTTCTTCCCGGCGGCCGTTCAGAATGCACTGGTATCCCTGCGATGCGAATTTTTCTGCACAAGCTTTTCCAAAACCAGAAGTGGCGCCGGTAATTAATACAATTTTAGACATATAAAATACGATTTGAAAACTGAATAAGCAGCGAAGTTAAAGAATGGGTCTTTTATAAAGCATAAAACACCAGGTTGTTGGAAACCTGGATTAAATAATTTCACGTCAACAGGGGCTTTTGTTATTTCGGGTAGTTTATCCAAACGGGTGTCTTCTCATCTTTCTCTCATTCTTTTGTAAAAAAAAAGAGGGTCACTCCGAAAATATTATCTTATAAGTGTTACCGTTCCTTTGCTGAAAAAAGTTTTGCCCGTATAATCAATAGCATGTACAATCCATACATAGGTATTCGAACCCTGTAATACTCCATTAATCTTGCCATCCCAACCCTGTTCGTTTGTTGTAGTGCTGAAAACAAGTTCTCCCCATCGGTTATAAATCCGGAAATAGTCTATTTGTGTAATTCCTACCGCTATAGGTCTTACAATGTCATTATGTCCATCCCCATTAGGAGTAAATGCTGTTGGTACAAATACCTGCGGTTTGGTTATAAAGACTTTTACTTTTACAGTAGCAGAGTCGGAACAACCAGCTTCATTCATAACGATAACCTTGTACCGGATACTATCAATAGCCGTTTCATAAATACCGACAGGATTTCCAATATAAATAGAAGACAGGCCGGTAGGAGGTGACCATAGATAAATACTTCCACCACTTGCATTGAATTGCAGCGGTTGCCCGGCTACAATCGCGGTATCCCTGCCAGCAAATGCATTGACTTTGGGTAAAACTGCTACCAGGACTGTATCCCGTCCGGGTTTGGGACAACCGGCATTATCGGAGACTGTTAAAATATAGCTAGTGCTCAGGAAAGGACTTGCAACCGGATTAATAATAAGTGGGTTATCCAGGGTACTGGTGGGCGACCACGAAAAAGTAGTGCCCGTATAACTTCCATTTAACCGGACCGAAGCATTATAACAGATTGCCACATCATTTCCCGCATTGGCTACGGGGTATGGAACTGTTCTGATCGTTACAGCATCTGTTGCCGAACAAGTTCCGATGGATGCTGTAAGCTGGAATGTTGTGGTAGCAGGCGGAGTGGCAACAGGATTTATTAATGTCGCATCGTTTAAATAGGCGGCGGGTTGCCATTGAAAACCCAGGCCGTCTGTCACCGCGTTCATCTGGGCATTATCTCCAAGGCAGATAGTTGAATCTGGCAATGCTTTTAAGGTAACATGATCCACCACCCTAACCCTTGCGGAATCCCTGTTTTTGCAACCCTGGTCATCTACATCAACATAATACCAGGTTGTAGTAGCCGGGGACACTGTGGGGGTTGCCGTGTTTGCATTGATAATATTTGTCAAAGGGCTCCAGCTATAAACACCGGAGCTGATAGCTTGAAGTTGAACGACATCCGGCAGACAGATCAAGGTATCCTTCGGAACCATGGTAATAGGCGGTTTATCAATAATAGTAACATCTTTGTATGCTGTATCAATACATCCTTTACTATTGGTTACAATAAGCATAGCACTTTTTACGCCCAGCCCTGGATAAGTATAAGAGGGGTTTTGTAATCTTGATGTATCCTCTGAAAGGGTCGACTCTCCAAAGGTCCATTTCCATGTATCAACAAATCCATATCTGGTCCTGGTAGTATCTGTAAACTGTGTTGGATTGGTAATACAAATTCCGGTTGAAATAAATCCGGGGAAAAAGCCAGGAAACACTTTTACCAGGGCTTCCGCGGAATCTGAGCAAAGCTGGCCGCGATTAGTAACCAATTTTAATTTATAAACACCCGTATCGGAATATGTAAAACTAGGTCTTGCGATGTTTGACGTGTCATTGGTTAATGAAGGCACTCCAAAATCCCAGAAATAGGAATTGATTAAAGGACTATTGGAAAGATTGAAATAATCAAGGGTGAATCCATCACAACTGATATATTCCGGCCGAAGCGATGCTGCAGCCAATGTGCAGTCCGCGACTTTTATCTGCAGGTCTTTTCGTTGGGTTGCCAGCGCGATGCCATTGCGGTATTCTGTTACGCAAACTGTAACGCAATAAATTCCTTCGGCAGGTGCAATGCCAGTTATTAATCCTGTAGTCCTGTTCAAATTAACACCAGATCCCATTGGCGCATTGCTATTGAAAAGGCCTGCATAGGGAATAAACTGATAGGGAGGCGCATCAGGAGGATCCGGTGCAGGATTTCCGCTTGAGCCACCCCGGTATGCCGAACAAAAAGAGTAACTTAATGAATCTGCATCTTCGTCACTAGCTGCAAAACTATAGGTAAAGGGATTGTCGGCACAGATAACTACAGTATCCGCCCCTACAAAATGCGCGCTGTTATTTTCCGGGCCGGTCAAAAGCGATCCATTGCCGGGTATTATGGCCGTATAGGTAGCACCCACATTATTAGATCCGCTGATATTGTTAATACCCGATATCCTGCAGCAGCGTTGGTATGCAACCGTATAACCACCGGTTGATGCGGGTAATGTAATAACCTGTTCATAATAGCCGACTTCATACCATACGCTGGGCGGGTTTGTAACACAGGCTCCAGGTGTTGTAAGTTCCAGGTTCACTATTTTTAATCTCGGTACGTTAAAACTCACAAATAAAACGTTATCAGAAGTGTATACTGCAATAGAAGCGGCATCGTCCAATGGTGCTGCCCCGGCTGGTGCGAAGTGATTCCTGTATAATTTCAGTGTAACAAGATATTTATAGTTGGCACCCTCCATGCCTATAAACGTATATGACATCTCACCGCCAGTGATGTGATTGGCCAATGAAGCCAGGGTACAGCAAAGTATGAATATGGATAAAACGATTCTTTTCATGTATTCACATTCAAATGGCGACGGCGAATTGAAGAAATCTTTCCAGAAAAAAATTACTTTTAACGGGTTCTTCCAGCATGCCCATATGGCCTGAATTATCGAGTATATGAATGTACGACAAAGAGGGCAGATGGCATTGCTTCAGGACATCCTCTAAAGGCACTGCATTATCAGCACTGCCTGCAATAAATAAAATGGGTATAGTAGAATTACGAAGAATCATTGTCTTGTCAGTCCGTTGTATCATTCCCTCATAGTAAGAAACGAGGGCCTCTGATGAAAAGTTGCTCAGACTATTAATTTGCAGGTCTATTATTTCGGGGTTTTCCTTCCTGGTTGTGGGAGAAAAAAGGTTGGGCGTTGAGTTTTTCAAAAATTCAAAAGCGCCATGCTCATTAATGAATTCAATTCCTTTTCTCCGGGCAGTTTTTTTGTCCTCAGAATCCGGGTAAGCCGTTGAGTGAAACAATCCAAAAGCTTTTAACATGATAGGATATTTTTCTGCAAAGGCTAATCCTATATAACCTCCCATACTATGACCAATCATACAAACCTTGGTGAATCCTGAATCGGGACCATTTAATTCTTTATCCAGTATTATTTTTATCACGTCAGCCAGTCCTTCCATACTCATATCATCCACCCTGTCAGAATCGCCGCTTCCGGGAAGATCAGGAATGATAAGTTTAAATTGTTGTTCCAGCCATAGAGCCTGGTTTTTCCATACTTCTCCATCTTCGCCAAAACCATGGATAAAAATTACAGGCGCTCCCTGGCCACTTACACGATAAACTATTTTCCTGCCTTTTATTTCAACTTCTTTTTTATCCATATCACCAGGGTTATTATTATTATTAAAGGGGACACAATGGTTGCGCATTTTGATAAAAGATCTCCCTGCCTGACGTAAAATGTACTGGTATTATTAAATGGAACATTCATTTTTATGGCGACTGCTTTATCCCAGGGCTGCGCGTTAATTATGTTTCCCCGGGGATCAATAAAACAACTGATACCGGTATTGGCGCTCCGGACCACCCAGGTTCCTGTTTCAATAGCCCGCAGCCGCGCATAATTCATATGTTGTTTATGGCCCGGTGTATTACCCCACCATCCATCATTGGTTATAATGCAAATGATATTCGCACCGTTACGAACATATTTACTCATGTATTCTCCATAGATACTTTCATAACAAATGGACGGTGCGATTTTATAGCCATGTCTCTCATCATTTAAAACGGTTCTTTCATTCTGCCTGGCATAACCCGCTGTGGTGCCGCCGAATTTTTCAAACCATTTATCAATGAACTTTAAAAACCAGGGCAATGTTTCCACTCCGGGTACCAGCATGGATTTATGATAAAATGCCATGGTGCCGGAACTATCTAACAAAACCGAACCATTGTAGGAATCAAAATAATGTCCCGCTCCCAAGGGTCTTGCGGTAGAGGTCACCTTAGTATCATATTCTCTGTAGCTTTCAATACCTGTAAATAATGTAATTCCCGGATGCCTGTTAAGAAACTCCCATAAAGGTTGCAGGAGAAGATTTTCTTTCATTTTTGTCTCTTCGATCCCATTATCCATATACAGCGCTGTTTCCGGCCATACGACCAATGCGGTATTAGCATCGATTTCTTTTTCACTTAACCGGATCAGTTTCTGAAGTTGTGCTTCAAAACTACCGGTATATATTTTTTCGTAAGGATCAATATTGGGTTGAACTATTACAATGTTCCGGTCGCCAATGACAGGTTTTGCAACCGAAGAAAAAATGGAGATAGTGACAGGTACTACCATCAGCAAAATAGCGGCTACAAGGTTTTTGTAGGACTTGGCGGCTTCGCGGTTGAAATTATTTTTCAGATGCAGGAACAATAAGACATTTACAATCAGTATCCATAAAGATCCTCCACTGGCGCCTGTATACTGATACCATTGAATCCACTCCGTATGGGTGGCGAAAGCATTTCCCAGTGTTAACCAGGGCCAGCTCAGGCCCCAGTCCTGCAGATGAACATATTCAAAACATAGCCAGAATACAATCAACGAAGTATAGCCGGCTTTTTCCCCCAACCATTTTTTCGCAATCTTAAACCCAAGCCATGGAAAACACATCAGCAGGCTGTTAGCCAGGAATGCCCCGACGGCTCCGGGCTCCGAAGCATTCCATACCCACCAGGTGGTAGCAACGTTCCAGGTAAGCATCGTGATGTAGGTAAAGCCAAAAAATTTTCTTCTGCCTGGCACCTTTGATTCAAGCCATAATAAGGGAACCCAGGCCACAAAAATGAAGAAGGTAAATGGCGACACGGGCCAGGATGCCCATAATAAAATACCGCTTCCCAATGCTAAAAACCAATTGCTGAATTTTTTCAAGAATGAAAATTTGTATAAAAATAAAGGTTGTTACTCATCTGTAATTACCGGCTTTGGCTTTTTCAAGTTATCATTTAATGCGCCATGCAGGTTTTTGCCCGCCGGGGAGCTCTTTAAATAAAAAATCAGGAATGTTAAATGATTACGTGTCCCATATCAGGATTTATTTTCTTCATGATATTCTTCTTCAGTATTAATGTCCCAGATATTCGTCTTATTGGTATTGCCTGCAATTATATTGTCTACGGCCGCCATGGCAGTCAACATGCTATGATCGCTATTGTTATAACGGTGCATGCCATTTCTTCCGATTAAAAAAAGATTTTCAATCGTATCAACATACCGTCTTACGATTTCAAAATTTTCATAACCGCCAAAATAAGAAGGATATGCTTTTTGTACACGGACTACCAGGGCATCTTTAACCAGGGAAGCATTAAGAATGCCGAGTGTTTCCATTTCTTTAATGACCAAACTAATTATTGAGGGGTCCTCCAACTGCCAAAAACTATCTGTGGCATTGCAGAAATATTCCACGCCAATCCAGGAATCGCCCGGATGATTTACCATAAAAGGACTCCAGTTGTGAAAAAACTGCAACCTGCCGGCTTTTACATTTTTATCCTGGATATATATCCAGTTATCTGTAACAGGGGTATTGTTTTTGTCTTTAAGGGAAAGGCCGGATGCCAGTAATCCAACGATTAAAAAATCCCGGTATTCCAACGAGCTTGCAACCTGGCGGACTGGGTCCGGGATGGGAAGCTGATGGCAATTAGCAACCAATTCCTTTACAGGAATGGTTGAAAAAAAATAATCGCCTTTGATATTTTTGATTTCTCCGGTTTCATTGTTCTTTGTTTCTAAAGAAACTATTTTGTCTTTCCCATCCCCATATAAACTGCTTACCCTTGTATTGAGAAAAATCGTTCCGCCAAGTTTTATGATTTCTTCGGCTACGGTTTCCCACATTTGCCCCGGTCCGTATTGCGGATAGAGAAACTGTTCTATCAAACTGGTATCCGTTCCGCTTTGATCAATACTTTTATTACCTGTGAATAAAGATTTGACCGCGTGAATGATTACCTTACTGATATTAAGGTCCTTTACCCGTTGTTGTCCCCAGGATGCGGGAAGCTTATTGCAGGGAACTCCCCAAACTTTCTCGGTATAATCCTTAAAGAAAGTTTGGTATAGTTCGTTGCCGAAATGATTTTTAAAATAGTGTTCAAGGCTATGTTCCGGTTTTTCAGGGAAAAGTTTTGCATACAAATAAGAAAAACCAATATGGCACATCCTTATAAGGCCAAGATTGCTGATCGTGTTACCGCTAAGCCGCAGCGGGTAATCAAAAAATTTTCTGTTATAAAAAATTCTTGATTTTCGTTTCCGCACCAGCATCAGTTTGTCGTCAATAGCCGGTCCTTTTTTTTCTGGAGCGTATCCGGCATTTTTATTTTGATAGCGGAGATTGATTTTGTTTTCGTGCCAGGTCGGATCCAATGGTAGAAAATGAAGCCACCAGTCTATGACCTTTTTTGATTTTGAAAAAAAACGATGTCCGCCAATATCAATTTTATTGCCTTTGTAGTTGATCGTTTTTGAAAGGCCACCCACCTGGTTATCATTTTCTATAATAACCGGTATGATGTCAGTTTTGGTAAGCAACTCATAAGCCGCTGTTAAACCCGCAGGTCCTGCACCGATGATAACAGCCGTTTTCATGTTGAAGCTTCTGGTTTATGTGATAGCAGTAAAATAAGTAAAGACAGGAATACAATATATTCGCCCACTGTTTGCTCCATTACCAGGAAAGATGTGTTGAGACTGTTTAACGCCAGTCCGGCTACGATACCACCATATATCCATTTATATTTCGGCCTGTAATCCGACGCCGTAAGTAATAACGGAAAAAGCCACTGTGTGGCATTGTATTGAAAACGATGGATCGGCGATAAAATATCAGAGCCCATGTAAAGACAAAATGCAAGGATTGCGATATAGTAAAAATCAAAGGAAGATGTATGTTTATATTTTTTATAAAATAGAAATAAAAGTATCATCATGAATAAAAGTAAACTGGCAACCAGCAGCCAAACCGGCGTTTGTATATTGAATGCATGATTGGCCAGAACAAATACGTTACCATGTTCCGCATTGTAAGAGTAGGGAAACTGAGCTGCATCTTTTGCTACCTGCTTCATATCCCATCCTTCCCAATTTACAAATACAGGACCGGGATCATTTTGTTGCACGGCCGGGTGCAGTTGTTGGTGAGACTTCAGCTGTTCAGATAAAGCCGCCCGGTAATCTTTCCAGTATAAAATTTTCTGGTTACTATTAAAAGCAAAAAAGAAAATCAGTGCCAATGATATAAAAAAGGTGGTTTTGTACTTTAAGGAACACCGGTTCATTATAAACAGGAAAGGTAAAAAGAATATGATTGTATTGGGTCTTATCAAAATAAGGGCAGCCGCGCAACTGCCCGACAGGAAGACATACAAAAGTTGGTCACCCCGCTTGCTGAAATAATAAAACAGCATGGCAAGAAATGGAATAAACAGATATAATTGTCCTGCAGCTATATGTCCCGTCCAGGCATTCGTATAAAGAAAAATAGCTGTTGTAATAATTACAGCCATTTTTTGATTCCTATTTTTTGCAAATGAAAATGCGATGGCTGTCATGACCAACAACATCAGGTATTCAATAACCAGCCATATTTTTGATATGGTTCTTTGTTGTAAATCTGCCAGCGGATATAGAAGCTGGTGGAAAAATGGCGTAGCGGTAATGTTTGATACTTTTAACGTGTCAAAGTTCTGTGGATCGTAATAACGGAGACTTTGACCATTTTCCCATTTATAAAAATAAGGAGGACGACCAGCATTTTGCAAGCGGGCACCCACGATTCTATTGCGCAGATCGCCGGTATATCCTTTTTCAATTTGAGTATCCCGGTAAATGCACCAGCAAATACTCCCTACCATTAAAACGAAAAAAAGTATAGGTATTGATTTCTGCACTTATGAAAAGTTTTTTATTTTCTGAATTATTTAATAAGCCGTTATCACAAATAAAATGAGGCTGTCTCAAAAGTAATATTTCACGCAAAGAAGCAAAGAACGCAAAGAGATGAACTGTTAGGGTCAATCTTTACTTTCCCGACATCGCTGCGGAATTATTTTAAAATGACCATTTTGAGACAGCCTCATTGGAAATTTTGGGGGAAGGGGTATTTTACCTTCTGCTGTAATTCGGCGATTCCTTCGTGATTTCAATATCATGTGCATGGCTTTCCCTCATACCGGCATTGGTAATTTTTACAAACACCGCATTTTTCAGGTCAGCAATATTTTTTGCGCCACAATAGCCCATGCCGGCTCTTAAACCGCCCACGTATTGATATACTACTTCTTTGAGTGTGCCTTTGTAAGCAACCCGGCCTTCAATTCCTTCGGGAACGAATTTCTTTACATCATCTTCTACGTCCTGGAAGTAGCGGTCACTGCTTCCCGTTGCCATAGCACCTAATGAACCCATGCCACGGTATTCTTTAAATTTTCTTCCTTCATAAATAATAGTTTCACCCGGACTTTCTTCTGTACCGGCAAAAATGCTACCCATCATGACGGTGTCAGCGCCGGCTGCTAAAGCCTTTACCATATCCCCGGTATAACGGATACCCCCGTCAGCAATCAAGGGGATATTTTTTCCTTTCAACACCGAATGGGCTTCCATAATAGCGGTAAGTTGAGGTACACCGGCACCGGCAACAATTCTTGTTGTACAGATGGATCCCGGCCCGATTCCGACTTTTATTGCATCGGCTCCCGCTTCGGCCAGGGCTTTCGCTCCGGCAGCGGTTCCTACATTGCCGGCAATCACATTCATCTTTTTGAAATTCTTTTTAATTTCTTTCAATGCGTTGATTACACCTTTACTATGGCCATGGGCACTATCCAGTGCAATAATATCGGCACCTACCTGTTGTAAGGTATCGACACGGTCCAGCACGTCCCTGGTAATTCCAACACCCGCACCGACCAGGAGGCGGCCAAATTTATCTTTCAATGCATTTGGAAAACTATACAATTGCAATATGTCGCGATAGGTAATCAAACCGATCAATTTTCCGGATCTGTCAACCACCGGCAATTTTTCAATTTTATATTGACGTAAAATTTTTTCCGCTTTTTTCAGGTCAGTTCCTTCAGGTGCCGTAATGAGATTCGTGCTCGTCATGACTTCACTTATTTTCATTTTGACATCCGTTTCAAACCGAAGGTCACGATTGGTGAGAATGCCAACCAGGCGGCCATTACTGTCAATAATGGGAATGCCGCCGATCCTGTTTTCCCGCATTAACTTCAACGCATCGCCAATTGTTGCGTTTTCGGGCAATGTAATGGGATCCAGTATTAAGCCACTTTCACTTCTTTTTACTTTCCGTACGTGCTCGGCCTGTTTTTCAATTGACATGTTTTTGTGTAATATGCCAAGACCTCCTTCCCGGGCCAATGCCATGGCCAAAGAAGCCTCCGTAACCGTATCCATCGCAGCGGACAGTAACGGAACATTCAGCGTTATTTCTTTGGTAAGCCTTGACTTAATCTCTACATCACGGGGGAGCACCTGACTGTAACCGGGCATCAGTAGTACATCGTCAAACGTCAGACCTTCACCGAAAAATTTTTGTGTAATTTTTTTTAAAGAGGGGATATTTCTTGTTGCCATGTGCAAAGATAGGGCAGCGGTTAAATAAGAACCAAATGATTTTTTACCTGCCTATATTTGTCTTCTTATCAGTACCAACCGGGTTGATTCCAAATTAATTATCTTCCTGCAAAGCAATGAATAGATGCGCATTACAAAATTGTTTTCAGAGTTTTTCAATAGCGAAAAAGCTTCGGGGTTCATTCTCCTTGCGTGTACGGCATTTTCATTACTGCTTACCAATTCGGCCATTGGCGAAAGTTATACTTCATTCTGGAACACTTCGTTGGCCGGTCATTCCGCTACGCATTGGATCAATGACGGTTTGATGACTGTTTTCTTTCTATTGGCAGGACTGGAGATTGAAAGAGAAATTTATATTGGGGAATTAAAGACTTTGAAGAATGCGATGCTTCCGGTATTCGCGGCGGCAGGTGGTATGCTCGTTCCTGCTCTTATTCATTTTGCATTAAATAATGGAACCCCTGCCCAAAATGGTTTTGGTATTCCGATGGCGACAGACATTGCATTTGCATTGGGAATTCTTTCGCTGGCTGGTAACCGTATTCCCTTTGCGTTAAAAATCTTTCTTACTGCTTTGGCTATAATTGATGATCTCGGTGCTATACTTATCATTGCGTTTTTTTATAGTTCCGGTATATCCTGGGTTAGCCTCTTGATCGCGCTGGGAATTTTTGCGGGCCTCCTGGTAATGTCCCGGTTAAAAATATATAAACTGAGCTTCTATATAATTCCTGGCATCTTCATGTGGTATTTTATGATGCAATCGGGTGTACATGCTGCCATAAGCGGAGTTTTGCTGGCTTTTGCGATACCCTTTGGCAGCGGTGATGAAGAATCCATTTCATCGAAGTTGCAGCACTTCCTGCATAAACCCGTTGCATTCATTATTATGCCTTTGTTTGCGTTGGCAAATACCTGTATTCTGCTTGATCAAAAAACATTTATGCAGTTGGCCGATAAGAACAGCCTGGGGATTATGCTGGGCCTTTTTATAGGTAAGCCTCTTGGGATTTTTTTACTAAGCTGGATTGTCATTAAAACAAATCTGGCGCGGTTGCAACGGGGAGTAACATTAAAACATTTATTGGGAGCCGGTATTTTAGGCGGTATTGGGTTCACCATGTCTATCTTTATTACGCTGCTTGCTTTTCCCGGTTCGCAATTAGTCAACGTTTCAAAAATAGCCATTGTAGCAGCCTCACTGCTGTCAGGCGTGACAGGCCTGGGTCTTCTTCTTTTGATAAAGCCCGGTAACGCAGGCCGCCGAAAAGAAGATTGATGGGACACTATCGGTTACGGGTGCTTTAGCACACATTGGTCTTACCGCTTAAAGCCTTATTTTTGCGCCACTTCCATTGACCTGGAAGGAATAAAATCTCAAAAAATATGGCTGATATTTTTAAAAGGTTAATAAAAAATTATGGCCCGATTGGCCAACACAGGGAAAGGGCTCATGGGTATTTTGCATTTCCCAAATTAGAGGGACCCATCGGCAGTCGTATGGGATTCCGGGGCAAGGAAATGATTGTCTGGAGTCTGAATAATTATCTTGGTTTAGCCAACCATCCCGAAGTGAGAAAGGCTGACGCGGATGGCGCCAAAGAATTTGGCTTGGCTTTGCCTATGGGCGCCCGCATGATGAGTGGCAATAGTGATTATCACGAACTACTGGAAAAGGAACTGGCAGCTTTTGAAGGAAAGGAAGATGCGGCATTACTAAATTATGGTTACCAGGGAATGGTTAGCATTATTGACGTACTCTGCAGCCGCCACGATGTCATTGTTTATGATACCGAAAGTCATGCCTGCATCATTGATGGATTACGGTTGCATCCAGGCCATCGTTATGTATTTAAGCACAATGACATGGTTGATTTTGAAAAACAATTACAACGTGCTACCCAATTAATACAAAAACAAAATGCCGGTGGCATCCTTGTTATCACAGAAGGCGTTTTTGGTATGGCGGGTGACCAGGGCAAACTAAAAGAGATTGTATCTTTTAGAGAGAAATATCCTTTTCGCTTACTGGTCGATGATGCGCATGGCTTTGGCACCTTGGGCGAAACGGGTGCCGGTGCCGGTGAAGAGCAGGGCGTTCAGGATCAGATCGATCTTTATTTTTCCACTTTTGCTAAATCTATGGCCTCCATTGGCGCGTTCATTGCAGGCGACCGCGACATTATTGATTATATCCGATATAATATCCGCTCACAGATTTTTGCAAAAAGTTTACCAATGCCATTAGTTATTGGTAACCTGAAACGCCTGGAACTGTTGAAGACACAACCGCAGCTAAAAGATAAATTGTGGGAGAATGCATTGAAACTTCAGAGCGGTTTAAAAGAAAGGGGATTTGATATTGGTAAAACAAATTCAGTGGTTACTCCTATTTATATGAAAGGGGATGTGCCGGAGGCTACGGCGATGGTTATGGACCTTCGGGAAAATTATGGTATTTTCTGTTCTATTGTTGTATATCCGGTTATTCCAAAAGGGCATATTATTTACCGCCTTATTCCAACCACGGCACATACTGATGAGGATATCGAACTGACTTTGAAAGCATTCAGTGAAACAAAAAGAAAACTGGATGCAGGAGAATATAAGGTTGAAGCTATTCCTGATATGGCAGAAGTATCAGGCAAGCGTTTTGATTACCTGCTTGAAAAACCTAAAAATAAATAGAGAGCAACTGTTCAATGGTAAAGCCCTGTGAAATTTCACGGGGTTTTGTTTTTTTATACCGGTAGCAGAAAACATCCGTTGAATAGTGAATGATATGAAGCAACTATACTGTTTACTCCATCATGTTTTTTTATGCAGGGGAGCATATAAAAAAAAGAACCTCCCGATAAATCGGGAGGACCCTAATCAAAAACCATTAACCATTAAACCTTATCCTATGAAAATTCAAAGCTAATATCGTTAATAATTGTTTAACAAGCGTAGTTTGAAATGATTTTTTTTTGACCGCATCCGGTAATTCTATTGTTCAAGCATCAATTATTGACATTGGTCAACGATTTTGAACGCATAAAAAGAACCCATAGCATGAAAAAACTAAACGCAAACGTTTGCGTTTGTTCTTCATACATTTGATTCGTTGTCGTGGTATATTTTTAAACTTTACAAATGAAAAAAATAGTTGTTGCTATCACCGGTGCCAGTGGTTCTGTTTATTCAAAGATTCTTCTTGACAAGCTTACGCAGATAAAAGGTCAATGGGATGAATTGTCCGTTGTGATGACGGATAACGCCAAACAGGTATGGGCAACTGAATTAGGTGATACCCGGTATGATGGTTATCCTGCGAGGTTTTATGGTATTAAGGATTTTGAAGCGCCGTTTGCTTCCGGATCAGGGCAGTATAATATAATGATTATGGTGCCTTGTTCGATGGGTACTTTGGGACGGATCGCTTCCGGTATTTCGAATGATCTTATTACAAGGGCTGCCGATGTAGTATTAAAAGAAAGAAGGAAGCTGATTTGTGTGGTGCGTGATACACCTTATAATCTGATTCATATCCGGAATATGGAGACCATTACACTGGCAGGCGGAATTATTTGTCCTGCTTCCCCATCTTTTTACAGCAAGCCACAGACTATTGAAGAAGCCGCGGCAACTGTTGTTGACCGGATTCTTGATTTATGTGGTTTTGACATTAAGACATTCCGTTGGAGTAATTAGTTGGTTAAGGAGTGCCTACGTTTTTTTATTTGAAACCCATAGGAAGCCCATAGAAAACTTGGGTTTATGCAACGGTGAATGAGAAGATGGGGAAAGATCGGATACTATGTGATCTATTTGCCGCTGGGTTCCCTTCTCTGGATTATTTTTTGCTGGCAAAAGGCTTTACACTTAATGTTAATAATAGTCCCGCACTACTCAATTTCATTTTCCCATTCCCAATTCCGGAAAGTGGAATTTTCAGGTAAGGTTCTGCGATAAGAGAAATACTTTTTGTAAACTTTCTTTCGTATCCTGCGGATAAATCAAGTACTGAAAAATAATGTTTGTTTTTGTTATTCCAGGTCCGGGAATAGTAATCCGTGGTTCCCGTTGCAGGATCTTTAGAAAGGTATACATAAGTCTCTTTTTTCATCAGGTAACTGGACAGGCCTGAAGAAGCAAACCAGTTATGATTTTTTGCCTGCGCAAAATTATAACTGATCGTCAGGGGAATTTCAAATACTTTGCAATCTCCATACACCTCTTGAAGGTTAGCATAGTAGGGATGATAGTCAGAAGCCCCGGCTGAATAGACTTTCCTGGACACATAAAAGCCGGATCGCAGCGTAAAACGTTTGATGGAATAACTTAATCCGGCGCCATACGTCAGTTCTACGCTTCCCAATTGACTCAGTCCCACAAAGCTCAGGTCCGGACCCGTCGTAAATGTAATAGCCAGGGGAAATTGTTTTTGTTTGTCTGTTTTTTTACTAACTTTTTTCTTTACCGTTGAACTATCTACTCCTTCCTTTTTAAGGTCTTGCTGATCAGGTTTTTTTTGACTGGCCGGGTCGGGAGTATTAACAATCACATCTCCACTTTTTTGCTCTGTTTCCTTGTGACGATCTTTTACGGGTGCCTCTGTAGATTTTACTATGGCATCGGTTGGATTATTTTCTGTGGGTAGGGGATACTGAAGAATATCTCCAGAATTTTTCTTTCGGGAAGCGCCTATTGAAGCAATGTTTTTATTCGAAGCAGCCACCTGCTTATGCTGTCTTTCCTGCTTCGCTATTTTCTCAGGTGTTTTAAGCAGGGGTAAATTTTCCTTTACTCCGGAAGTTCCGGTTTGTGGTTGTTCAACTTGATCAGGTGCTGAACCATTCGTTTCATCACTCTTACTGGTTACCGCCTCATCGTTTTTAAGTTGGCTGTTTTTGTTAGTTGAAACGGTATTTTTATTGGCAACGGTATTTTCAGTTGAGTTATTAGATTTTGTATCTGTAGCAAGAGGGGATGATGTATTTTGGCTGGTAATTTTATTCTGTCCAGTTGTTACCGGTATTTTATTTTGATTTAGGTGGTGGATTAACAAATAAGCGCCAGTGCCGAGGAGCAGGAAAAGCAACAGGAAGAAAATAATTCTTCTCCGGTCATCTTTTTCAACGGGCAGGTGTTTATTCAACAGCTTTTCCATCTTCTCCCAGGCCTTTTCGTCATAAGCAGGATGATGATGTTCAGCCGCATCTTTAATTTTTTTATCGAAATCGTCAAACTGCATTTTTCTTTATTTCGTTTTGCTGTTGTTTAAATAAAATTTTCTGCAATTGTCTTCTTGCCTTTGCAAGGTTTGATTTGGAGGTTCCAATAGAAATTCCCAAATGGTTTGCGATCTCTTCGTGTGATAAATCATCTATCACAAACAGGTTAAATACCGCACGGTAACCGGGCGATAATTGCTGTACAGACCTGATAATCTCTTCATGTGAAATGCGGTCCAGTGCATCAATTGAATATGCCGGAACCTGGTACGAAATGCTATCCAGGTCCGTGGCCATCTGATGTTTATGATATTTCCGGAAATGATCAATAGCGGTATATATCATTATTTTCCGTAACCAACCTTTAAAAGAGCTTATGACATCGTTATAAGCTGGTTGATAATGATGAATTTCCCTGAAAATTTTCAGAAAGCCGTCATTTATTATTTCCACGGCATCTTCCTGTTTATTAGCGTACCGGTCACAAATGGCCATAGCATACCCGTAGAAAGAGTTGTAAATTTTCTTTTGACTCTCCCGGTTGTTCAGGGCGCAAGCCCTGAGATGAGAAGTAAGTTCATCTGCCGATAACAATTCAGTAGTTGTTTCGCTATGTAATCGTTGTTCCAAAACAAAAGGTTGCTTAAAATTTAAGCTTTTTCCAGCAAAAACCGTGACTTTTTATCAAAAAAAAAGGATAGAATCCCGGCTGGCAGGGATTCTAAATGGTTCGGTTCCGGTGTTTTATTGATCTAACGTATCGGTAATAGCTTTTAGTAAACCATCCTGTAACTTATCTTCAGTTAATTGCCAGAACATGATGCCGAAAAGTTTTTTATCAACCACGTAGCGGGTTTTTAGCGCAAGGGATTGTGCATTTTCAAAAGTCAGGAAACTTTGGGTAACAGGGTTGTAATAATAAGGTGCTTTGGCCGTATCATCCCAATGATAAACATATCCTTCTTTCTCAACCAGCCTATCAGGAATAAACTTTCCGGCGATATACGACTTAAACCTGGCGGGCTGGTATAGTCCATTATTTACATTTTGAACACTATCAAATAACCTTCCGTAAAAAGCAGCGCCGAGTACCAGTTTATTTGCCGGAATACCGGCAGCTATAAGATAATTAACAGCATGGTCCCCTGATTCTTTTTGATCTGGTGTTGAATATAGAGGCGTATGATGTCCTGTGGACGTGCTACCGCCATTTACCAAATCATAGGTCATCAGATTTACAAAGTCGACATATTTCATTACTTTTTTCCATTCAATCGATTGCTCAAGGAAAATGGTAAAACCACCTGCTGCAAAACTTATTATTTTGCCGCTACCTGATTTCTTCCGTATTTTTTTAACCAATGCGGTAAAATTAGCCTTATCCTCCTGCCGGTAAGTATGACCTGGAAAACCAGCGATGACCGGATATTCCCAATCAAGGTCAATTCCATCCGCATTAAAATAATCCAACAGTTCTTTGACAGATTTTGCAAATTCTTTCCGGCCCTTTTTTGTTGAAAAAACATCCGAACAATCTTTGCAGCCACCCCAACCGCCCAGGGATAACATTACCTTTAAGTCAGGATTTTTCTTTTTCTGCGCTACGAGATTTTGAATCGTCAATGTATCTCTCGCGTTATTGATGTGAAGTTGGTTGCCTTTCAAATGACCAAAACTGAAAATGATATGGGTGAGCTTACTCACATTAAAACTGTCAATTAATGCAGGGTTTCCTGCATAATAGGCAATGACAGCGGGTCTACCTGGCTTTGTCTGTGCGAAAGCCGTAAAAGAAA
>JAOQAL010000701.1 GCA_025963615.1 Chitinophagaceae bacterium
GCATAGATCCACGTTGCGATGTAAGAACCAGTACGGGAATCGGTGACATTAAATCCAGGTCAAAAAAAATAAAAGAATCTACTGCGGAAGCTTTCATCCTGTCGGGGCGCGCATTTGACGAAATTGAAAAATCTGGCGACCAGCTAGCCATCATATCAACTGCTGAAGTCATCAATCCTTCTTTAGAATTGATTGCGTTATTCGTAAACTATATTTTTATGAAACTCACTTCTAAACAGGCCGAGGTCTTTTTAGAACTGCTGAATGACAATTCGCAAATGGGCGCCGCGCGGAAACTAAAGAAGTCACCCTCTACTATTAATAAACATCTTCAATCGGGCGGCTGGCATGAACTTGTAAAAATCCTTTCGATTTACAAAAAAATTATTCATCCCCATATTTAAATTGTTATGGAAGTTAACTGGCTAACTAAATTATTACTGGCCCATCTGCTGACCGATTTCCTGTTACAGCCAACAAGATGGGTAAAAGAAAAAAATAATAAACATTTTTCTTCCGGCTATCTATACCTGCACACTGTTTTGACTGCCCTGTTGGCCTGGATATTTACGGGCTGGATGTATTGGCAGACCGCCTTGATAATATTTACTACCCATACCCTGATAGATGGATGGAAATCATATCAGCCTGATAAGGTAAAATATTTTCTTATCGACCAGTTCCTGCACCTCTTGGTTATAATGAGCTGTTGGTGGTTTAGTTTTTACGATATACCACAATTAAAACAATTATGGATTCATTTAAACTCAGACAATAATTTATGGATTATTGTTACTGCCGTTGTGTTTCTGGTATGGCCTTCAGCTATTATGATTGGTCAGTTGACCAAAAAATGGCGGGAACAATTGGTTGATTCGGAAACCCTGGGAAATGCCGGAAAATGGATCGGGATTGTTGAAAGAATATTGATCCTGATATTTGTACTGAGATCCCAGTACGAAGTCATCGGTTTATTGATGGCAGCAAAAGGGTTATTGCGGTTTAATGAAAACAATCGCCCCGAAATCAAAACCGAATACCTTCTTATCGGAACATTGATAAGTATCAGCCTCGCAATTATTACGGGACTGACTGTCAATTACCTGATTTCCTGATCTGCTGTCGTTAAAATGTTTGTTTTGGACTATTCGCCTTTTTAGCCGAATAGTAGGAAAATTCGTCCTTTTAGGCGAAATAATCCATGGTCGTGCGGTAAAATTATAATGAGAAATAAGAAATGAGAAATAAGGAATGAGAAAGTAATGAGCTGGGCTTTGATTTTATCATCATTCTCAACCACATAGACAGAAACGAAACATAGTTTTTTTTCTGTTGTTTATCTATTTGTTTTTCTATGTGCCTATCTTTCCTATGTGGTTCAAAACCTGTCAAATTATAATGAGAAATAAGAAATTAGAAATAAGGAATGAGAAAGTAATAAAGTTTTATTCATTTAAAGGTCATCGTGGGTGTTTCAGCATTTCAATCACTTTATCAATATTTCGTAACAACGATTCTTTTGTTTTAAGGAAGCCCATATATCGCAGTATTTCCTTCTGTCTGTAAGGAGTTAATCTTTTAAATTCGCGTACCAGATTGTATTCCTCCAGTTTCTTCTTAAATTCTTTTTGCTTCCGCAGGGGAATGCTCCGGGAGACAAAATCCTGTTCTATGATAAATTTTACGGTATCACCTGGCTTTGCCTCCGCGCCCTTCAACATCGGACCGTTAACATGCAGCCGGTATTCCGCGTTCTTTACAGGAACAAGGGTCTGTTTAAAGGAATGACCATTGATCTTTCCTTTGACGGGGATATATCCTTTGGCGGCAATCATTTTACCAGTTATGCTGAAAGGCGTGTCCACACAGGGATTGATGCCAGTCATATTGTTTTTTGCTTTGAAGGAGTATTTCATTTATCGCTGTCTGTTTTACTTAATCCTCTTTTTTTTAATAAATCTATAAATATTTACTGTTATTTCAACTTGACTTGTAATCTCCCCCTGCCGGCAGGATCCTTTGCAAACCGGTCTCAGGGGGAGAATGAAAAATTGTTTCAAAAATATATTGGCAAAAAGCTCTTGCCTGAGTCTACCTTTGTACCGGTTTTAGTTTTTAAGAGATAAGTTTTGTCTGCACAGTTATTTCTTTCACTTTTCAAAAATTTTCAATTCTTCACATAAAATAAAAGGAGGCCTGTATGTATGTCCGACTTACACAGATCTTTTCTATGCCGGAACACAGGAATGACATCCGGAAGATCTATTACGAAGATATCGTTCCTGTTGTAAGGTCCCAACAGGGAAATAGGGGTGCCTGGCTGCTCGAATCAAACGAGAATGCCGGAGAATGTATTTCGCTTACCGAATGGACTTCTCAAAAAGATGCCGTGGAGTATGAAGCCAGCGGCGTTTACGTTAACCTGGTAAACATGCTCAAACACCTGTACACCAGCAAACCTGTTTTAAAAAGCTACAAGGTAGAGGGCAGCAAAGTTTCAGCTGCTATCATTTAACAGGCAATTATGGCGATGACTTTTCCGTACTGGTATTTTTTATAATATTTCACGCAAAGAGCGCAAAGAATCAAAGAGCGCAAAGAAGCAAAGAACGCAAAGAGATGAAGGGTTAAGAATCCATCTTTACCCTCTAAACATCTCTGCTGGGTTATCTGGAATATTTCACGCAAAGGGCGCAGAGAAGCAAAGGACGCAAAGAGATGAAGAGTTAAGAATCATTCTTTATTTTTCAGACAACGCTGCGGAATTATTTTACGATAACCATTTCGTGGATAGATGAGGCTGTCTCCAATATTTCACGCAAAGGGCGCAGAGAAGCAAAGGACGCAAAGAAATGAAGGGTTAAGAATCAATCTTTTCTTTCCGGCATCCCGGCGGAATTATTATAAACTGCTATGCCAATGCCACGCCGGGCCGGTATGAGGTGTACGAACGCCGACGGCCCACACAAAACGTTCCGCCGGAACGTCAACCCCTTTTTTTAATATAGATCTACCCACAAAATGCCCCGCTGGGGCATGAAAGACAAGATGCTGGATCCTCGTAGAGGCCACAACGTGGCTAAACTCCTTAACTTAATGACATTGGTATCAGCATGATAATAAAATCAAAGCATAGCCCATCACTATCTCATTCCTAATTTCTCATTTCTAATTTCTCATTAACATCGGAAATATACCCAACCAGGAT
>JAOQAL010000710.1 GCA_025963615.1 Chitinophagaceae bacterium
GCTTCACTCTAACATCATTATTTTAAAAAGAATAAAAGCCTTAATCAACTTAGGTTATCGCTTGAAAAAAATAAACAGCGCGCCTATAAACGTTAGTACAATGACTACTTTCCGATAACTGTCATCTTTTATTTTCGAAACAATTTTAAGTCCCAGCCAAAAGCCCGATGCCAATGCAGGCAACAACCAGATATCTGTCTTGAGCGTAGAGAGCGTTATATTTTTCCAGAAAAAAACCTGGAAAGGAAGTTTAAAAAGATTGATCACCAAAAACACCCAGGCCGCCGTACCAATGAAATCATTCTTTGACATGCGCATGGCTAAAAAATAGATATTGGAAAAAGCGCCTGCCAGGTTACCCAGCATCGTGGTAAAGCCCGAGATCAAACCCATATTGGCTACAAATAATTTATTGGACGGTATAATAACCGTTTTCCGGATTTCCATGGTTACCATAATGATTACTGTCAGTATTATTATGACGGCCATTATCCTGCGGAAATAGATTTCATTCAGATCCTTACCAACATAAACGCCGAGTAGGATACCTCCTGCCATCCAGGGTATCAGTTTCCAGAAATGCGGCCATTGTGCGTGACGGTGATAATAAATAACAGCCATAATATCTGCCACACATAGTAATGGTAACACGACTCCCGTGGATGCCTTGCCGCCGAATACAATTGCCATAAGGGTAACATTGAGCATATCGATTCCCTTTAGGCCTGCTTTGGAAAGTCCGATGATAAAAGCTGACAATACAATCAGTACCCAGTTGGTTAACGTATCAGTGAAAAGCATATCCAATTTATTAGCGATTGTCCCGTTTTTTATATAAATAATTTATAGGTACCACACATCAGCAGGCAATACTGAAACTGATACGGTATCGCCGGGTACAAAACTCCCCCGGCTTGTCTGAATACGAATCAAGTCCTGCATGAGCTTTACATCAATGGTATAATAATTCCCCCAGAACAATATGGTCTGTACCTCTCCACTGATAGCATCAGGGTCTGTTGTTGTTATATTGAAATGCTCTGGGCGGATTATCATCTTTCTCCCATTCAATGCCACGCGGTGCCTGGTAGCTATGGAATTGGCCAGTTTTTTATTTATTAAATTATACTGTCCAAAAAGGCCCGCACAATATTCATTGACCGGTTGCCTGTAGATATGTCCGGGAGTGCCGCGTTGAATGATTTCACCATCTTTCATTACAAGGATCGTATCCGCCCAGGAAAGGATATCCGGAGCTTCATGTAAAACCATTAAACAGGTAATGCCAAGTTTTTCTCCAATATCATGGATGACCGATTTCATTATTTTCTTGTGCACCATATCCAGATTGGAAAAAGGTTCATCCAGCAATAACAGTTGCGGAGAGGTTGTCAGCAATCTTGCCAGGGCAATGCGTTGCTTCTCTCCGCCGGAAAGTTGATCGGTTCTTCGCTGTAGTAAATGTTCAATACGGCAGACCGTGTAAAGGGCTATGGCCTGTTCCAGCGTTAATGTATTGGCATATTCCAGTATTTCATGCACCCAATAATTATTGCGTAGTTCAAAATGCTGGCTCAGGTAAGCAATACCCCGGTGTCCTGGCATTAAATGTTCTTCGGGACCTAACACCCTTTGTTGTTTAAATCTTATTTCACCGGCCGTCGGCTGTATCCACCCCGCAATCATTTTTAGTAAAGTAGTTTTCCCTGACCCGGTTTCACCAGCAATAACTAATTTCTGAAAAGGATTTTGTGTAAAATTCAGATCCTTTACCGTAAAATTTTCTTTTTCTCTTTTACTTATCCCCGTTACCGATAACATTGCCATGACCCGAAAATAAATCATACCGGGTAATTGTCAAGAAATGGAAATTTTCAAAAAAGGTTCCGATACCGGAAATTGGTTTAAATATTAAACCTTCGAACCTGAAAGCACTAGCTGTTTGTGCAATTGCTCTAGTGTGTCATTGGCATTTTTACATAAACCCGGATGCACTGCGGAAGTCTGCAATACCGTGCTACGTTTCGCCGTCAGCCAGCGGAAACGGGAAGCTATATCGAGAATGGCAATTGGACCCGCCCCGGGATTGCCAATACTTATTTGTTCAAAGGCTTTTAAATGCAGCTGGACTTCGTTAATATCCACATCAGGAAATAAAGCAATCAGGCGCGATTCATCCAACGTAAAAATTGTTTGCAAAAATTGTTGCGATTTGCAATAAATAATAACTCCCACGTTCAGAAACTCTTCCCGTTCAACCCGCGGTACCACTCTGATAATGGCGTATTCAAATAAATGATTGTCTGGCATGATTGGCTTCATTTACAAAAATGGCTGAGTGGGCAATCCTGTTTGTTAAAAAATTAATATACACTTCCCGCATGTCATCGGGACTCTCACTGTTATCATCGCTGCTTAACCAGGCAACCGGCACCAGTTCAACAATTGACCTTATCCTGGCCGGCGTAAGTACCGTTCTTAGTTGTATATCCGCAATTTCTATTTCATCCGCACGGGGCAATAATACATGATCCTTTATTTGTACAAAAGGCCTTTCCGACTGGTCCTTCCAGTTATGCCAGGAATGATGAAAATACAAGGCGGCACCATGATCTATCAACCAGAGTTCGTTATGCCAGGTAAGCATATTGGTATTACGGGCCGTGCGGTCAACATTGGTTAACAAAGCATCCAGCCACACAATTCGGGAAGCCAATTTATTATCCGGTTTTGTCACAGCCGGATCGAACGTGATAGCACCGGATAAATAATGAAGACCCAGATTTATTCCTTCACTTGCCCGCAAGAGGTCCTGTATTTCCTCATCCGGTTCTGTACGGCCAAAAGCTTCATCCAGGTTGGCGAATACAATTTCGGGTACTTTTAATCCGGCAGCTCTTGCTATTTCACCTCCAATAAGATCAGCGATCAGCGCTTTAGGGCCCTGCCCCGCCCCGCGGAATTTCAGGACATATAAAAAGCCGTCATCCGCTTCCGTTATAGCAGGCAATGAGCCACCTTCACGCAATGGAGTCACATATCTTGTTACCTGCACGGTCCTTATTTCCGGGCTACCAACATTCATATATCCGGTTCCTTATTAATTACTGGCATTTATCCCAATGAAACAAAAATATACTTTTCGGGCAAGCTGTGATGAAAGAAAATTATTGATAATTTTTAT
Source organism: Chitinophagaceae bacterium (assembly GCA_025963615.1). Lineage (GTDB taxonomy): Bacteria > Bacteroidota > Bacteroidia > Chitinophagales > Chitinophagaceae > JAFDYH01. The sequence continues at coordinate 3,185 of JAOQAL010000710.1, forward strand.
TCGGCAGCGAGTTGTTTTAAAAAGTCTTCAAACCTTTTAGTCTCGTAGTTAGCTATCCCCTGTTCACGAAAAACTATTTTTCCTTTTTTGTCAATCACCAGGGTGGTTGGTAATGTACCGGAGAATACAATACCCGGGATAGATCCGGCGGTTTTGAATAAAGGAAGTTGATAATTATGATACACCATAAACTTTCCCGATTTATTAAAATCCCCGTCAACATCCGTAATAATAAAAACAATATTGCTGTCCTGGCTCACCCTATTAAATAACTTGTTAATCCCCGGCATTTCTGCCATGCAGGGCGGGCACCAAACAGCCCAGAAATTCATAAAAATCACCTTTCCTTTAAGAGAAACCAGGCTTAATGAAGAATCCTTTGCATTAGTAAATGTAATATCCGGCGCTAATGGAAAGTCCTTTCCGGTGGCCCGGCTGGTTGCAGGAGGAATATCTGGCTTAAACAGCCCGATTTTCATGAATCCCATGATGACGTTCGCTTTTACCTCAGGAAAAACAATCATCATTATAATAAACACAACAAGCAGAGTCATTATACTATTTGACCATGTAAACCAACCATAATTTTTTTTGGCATCCATGTTTAAAATTAATAACCGGATTCGTATTGATCACTTATTACTATTGTAGAAAGCACAAACCGTATTCATAATACATATTTCACATTTGGGCTGAGGCCTGCAGATTTCCCTGCCGTGAAATGACATGGCCATTCCAGCATCCCATTGCTTCTGCGGGAGGATATCCATGATTTGTTTTTCAATTTTCTTAGGATCTGTTCCGGAAGCCATCCCAAGCCTTGGCGCCACCCTCACCACATGCAGGTCAACAATTACCCCTTCGGCCGGCACACCGGCTTCCCGCATAATAACATTCGCTGACTTCCGTCCGATGCCGGGTAATTGCGTAAGTTCTTCCTGCGTTAACGGGATGTCGTTGTCTTTCTTAATTTTTTTCGATAACTCCAGCAGCCATTTAGTTTTATTAGCAAAATTTCTCACTTTCCCTATGAAAGGATATAAAGTTTCCGGTGTGGCTTTCGCTAATGCCTTCATATTCGGAAAGCCCTTGAATAAAGCTGGTGCAAGCTGGTTGATATTCCTGTCTGAATCCTGCGCGGACAATACCACCATTACTACCAGTTGATAAACACTCCCATAATCCAATGGATGTTTTTTACCCTTGTATTTTTTAAGCAATGGTTTTATAGCTTCCGGCCAGTTCACTTTCGTAGGCATGTCGAAGAATTTTAGTAAATAAATCTACAACAAAATAATAATTACAGGATTTAAAACCGTGATATCTCCCTTGATAAAATCGCGCACCTTGTTCCTTGCAAAATGCTGATCAGACAGGATCATCATCCCACACTGGCCTTCGAAATAAAGTAAACATTCATGGTTACGTAAATCACAACCAATACCTGGGCAACAATCATATCAAATCGTTTGGCCTGCATTAGCTTATTTTCCTTTACGAGCTTCAATGAATAGACTGTTGCCGCTACTACGGAAAAAATAAAAAACAAAGTAAGTCCATGCAGGGTGTCTACCAGGGTGAAAGAACTGGACTCTGGTAACGCCGAATCGATAATGTATTTATTCCCAATTACAGCAAATAAAGATCCCACACTTAATCCGAAACGCGAATCAATACTATCCGGATGTATATAAAAGCACATATACGCTATCAGGAAAGCGATATACATTCCTAAAAACATTTTCCAGAATAAGCCGCCGGCATCCCGCTTGATACTGAGTCTTACCCTAAATGAGCCATATTCGGTATGTGGCTTCGCCAGGCTTTCATCGCCAAAGGCGGTTTCATACGCCTTAATTCCCGTGGAAATAATGCAGCTGTCTATTTTCCAGCCACTAAATGTAAAACGCCGGTCGAAATGCGCACCAACCGTATCGGCCGCAAAAACCAGTGCTTTTGAATCATACTGTGAATTCTCAATAGAAAGCCTAAGTTTCTGGACATCAAAAGGAAAGTTGCCTATTCTCCAGGAATCTTTCATCACGCATTGCAGTTTCATTTGCATCGATATCCTGCCATCTGAAGTGTCTACCGTTGAAAATGCTTTATTAACGGTCTTTGCCTGTGGCACTTCCAGGTTTTGCAAAAAATCAAAATCCTTGTTTTTATATTTTAACCACAACCAGAAATTGACCGTATATTCCTTTTGTTTGAAATCAATATCGTGAACGCTGGTTATGTAGATCCCGATTCTAACGGTATCCGGTTTCACGTCCTGGGCTTGGGAAGTAAGTCCCAGGAATAGTAAACCAAAAATGAAGAGGACACAGAGAATGGTATTTTTTTTCACTTTTTTGGATTTAATATACTTGAAAGATAAAAAACTGTATTGAAAAGCAAACAATATCTTTCCGTAGGGCGGACTATAATGCAATTTAAAAATTGTAAAAAAACGAGGCTATCTTAAAAGTGAGAGACCGCTCTGTTTATCCGGCAAGTTCTTTAGGAAGCAAGTAAATAAATTAAGGATGTTTTGATTTTAATTGCCCTGCTCTTTAGCACAGGGAGTAAACATAGTAAGCTGTATTGGCTTTAGCCAAATTCCCTATCAAATGAAATACTTGCCAACAGTAAAAGCTGATAAATTGATTTGGCTAAAGCCGGAAGCTTTTGTTTATCATTGAACCCCCGCCTTCAAAGGCGGGGCAACAGGGATTGACGAATCTGTATGATTTCAATTTCCTTCTTCTTTAGGAAGGCAATAAATAAAGTGAGGCGATTAGTTTTTAATTGGCGGCTGTGTCTCTGACTTTTGAGACAGCTTCATTCAGATCAAGGAAAAACTTTGGTAGCCGCAAAAATTCCTTTAATGCTGCATTTTAATAATTTTGAAAAATTCAGTATTATGAATAATGGTATACTGGCCTGCCGCGAGTTGACTTAGATTAACAGTTTCTTTTGCTTTTGTAATTCTTGAACGGTACACTATTTTACCGTTCATGTCAACAATACTCACATCACCGATAATCCTGTCGCCGCCGTCTATAGTAATATTTGTTGTAAAAGGGTTTGGGTAAACCACAGCGTTTTGAATAACACTAAAGTTAAGCTTGCGCACCTGCGAGTAAACAAATTTGCCATCGTTATCGAACTGTTTTAAGCGATAGTAATTGTTTCCGGACTCAGGGTTGCCATCCACAAAACTGTAATCAGCCACCCGGTTGCTGCTACCTTGTGCTTTTACTTCCCCGATTTTTATCCATGTATTTCCATTAGGGCTTCGTTCCGTTTCAAAACGGTTACTGTTTATTTCGCTGGCAGTTTGCCATGCCAGGTTTACCTTTTTATTATGGCGGATAGCCGTAAAATTTATAAGATCTACCGTCAATATTCCTGAAGACAGGCCGATCGTAAACGGACTGAAATTGGTTACCGTACCGGATGTAACAGTGCCTGCGCTCAATGTTCCTGTTAAACCGCCTGCATTCCCTGCATTGGTCCATGCCGAACCATCCCAACGTGATACTGTTATAATTGGCAAGTCAGTTAATGATGTACTTCTTGCAGCATTCCAACCTAGTGTAACTGCTACATTACTGTTACCATAGGTCCGATTGAGTATCCAGTATTCATTACTGCTGATACCGATGATGCCATTCCCATAATTTGTATTGTTATATGCTGTTATGGGGTTCGCCCTTGTATAAGATGCCGTGAAATGATCTGTTATACCAGATGGTGCTGAAATGCTGACTGGTGCATAGTAAGTATCATCCCCCACTGGAAAAGTAAATGATGTATTTCCAATTTTGCGCACGATCCCGTTTACATGGCTGCTGTTGCTGACACCGGAAATACTGCTACCGGCAGACAGGGTTAATATGTTTGAGCCTGTGTTAATAACACCATTCG
>JAOQAL010000732.1 GCA_025963615.1 Chitinophagaceae bacterium
GCCCCGTTTTCCGGACGGTTCCCTGATGGGGCTTTTGTGCTACTGTGACCTCAGCAGTTTATCGCTACTCCCTTGACATCACATAACAAACTGGAAAATTAGCTTGACGCCAATGCGATATTCGCCGGGATCTGCGACAAAAAAAGTCCCGATGTCTATCGGGAAAAACCCTGCCGGGCCGGACAGGCGGGGAATACGCCTTCCCGATAAAAAATCGGGACAGGCTGTTTTCGGGCTGGTTCCCGATGAGGCTTAAGTACTGTGACTTCAACGCTATATCGCTGGTCCCTTGATAGCACAAAACAATCTGGAAAATTAGCTTGACTCCTATGTGATCAGACCGGGGCGGTCAGATCAGAGATACTATTTTTTATAATATCGGTTTTGTTCAATTTCATCCCTTACCTTTTCCGGGAGCATGTATCTAACCGACTTTCCATTTTTTATCAGTTCCCTTATCCCGGTTGAAGAGATTTGTAATAAAGGCGCATTAAGAATGACCGGGTGAGTTTTTAAAAGAGGTTTTATTTCGAAACCTTCTCTTTTATAGATATAGAGGGGGAAGTTCTTTATTATCACTTCATAGTTTTTCCACTTATGAAGATTCTGATAACTGTCACTCCCCATAATTATTGCAAACTCGTGCCGGGGATATTTTTCAGTTAAATAAGCCAGGGTGTCGGCTGTGTAAGAAGGCCTTGGAAGTTTAAACTCAATCTCAGATGCCTTTATCCTGTTGTCGTCCTCTGTGGCAAGTCTAGCCAAGTGTAACCGATTATATTCGTTTAATAACGAGGCGCTTACCTTAAAAGGATTCTGAGGAGATACGACCAGCCAAATTTTATCCAATCCTGTTTCATTCAAAACATGATTGGCAATTATAAGATGCCCGGTATGAATAGGATTAAACGATCCAAAAAAGAGGCCTATTTTCATTAATTAACTGATAATCAATGATTTAGTTTAATAAGTATATGATCCGCTTCATTTAAACGCAGGCTAAGGTGATAACCGGCTACCGAAACAGAAATTGGATCGCCGAGCGGGGCGATTTGCTCCATTACTATTTTTTCCCCTGGAATACATCCCATTTCCATCAATTTTATAAAGATATCACTATCGTTAAATTCGCAAATGGTTCCTTCGTCTCCTGGCTTAAGCTCTGAAAGCTTTAAAATTGTTTCATCACGCATAATTCAAACAAATCTAGTCTTGATGATTATTAAATGTTTACGAATTTTGAAATAATGTCTTCAAAAACTGATAAAGCAATTAAATTCTTTTTTCTGAATGTTGATATAACATTAAAAGGAAGAAATAGGTTAAAGAATTATCTGAATGCCGTTTTCAGGAAAGAAGGAAAAACAGTAGAATTTGTGAACTATATATTCTGTTCTGATGAATTTTTACTGGAAATCAATAAGAACTACCTGAAGCACGACTATTACACCGATATCATCACTTTTGATCTTTCAGACGAGAGAAAGAAGCTTAGGGCGGAGATATATATAAGTGTGGACAGGGTAAGAGATAATTCCGGCAAACTCGGGGTGTCAATTAAATCTGAACTACACCGGGTTATTTTCCATGGGGCTTTGCATTTATGCGGGTATGGGGATAAATCTGAAAGAGAGATTGCAAAAATGCGGAGGGAAGAAGAGTATCATATTAAAAAATATCTTGGCGTTCCACGTGGAACCGTTCCATCCTGAAACATTTTTCGTTTCCCGTGGAACGTCCATTTTGTACAACCCGGCGATGAATTAGCTCTATATAATCCCTTCTTCTCCAAGAAGCTTAGTTCAGAATTCTAAAGCCCGCAAGGGTCCGGATGGTCTCTCTCACTCTTTTAGTTTTATGAGATGCCCTACTTATTATTAATACACTAATATCAGCCTTTCAGGCTTTTAAACCCAAGAGATATCAACCTATGTCAACGAAACATCAGTTCGAATATGGCATGGTCGTTTAGTTAGAAGCGTACGCTCGGTGTGATGTGTACGAACGCCTACAGCACACACAAAACGTTCCCCTGGAACGTCAAACCCCTTTTTTAATATAGATCTACCCACAAAAATGCCCCGCTGGGGCATGGAAGACAAGATGCTGGATACTAGATACTATATAGGCCACAACGTGGCTAAACTCCTTAACTTAATGACATTGGTAGGCGGGAAGCACTCTCGGAGGACGGATGGAGACCGTCAGACCGTATTCTCCCATGGGTGCAGGTGGGCTGTCTGTAAGCATGTAGCGCTAAATGATTGAAGACCTCTGCTTTTCAGGAATTGATTAATAGTACCTTTGCAAACTCAAATGTTTCCCGAATACGATATTATAGTAGTGGGCGCTGGCCATGCAGGATGTGAAGCAGCCGCCGCAGCAGCAAATCTTGGTTCAAAAGTTCTTTTGATAACCATGAATATGCAGACCATTGCTCAAATGAGCTGTAATCCGGCCATGGGCGGCATTGCTAAAGGTCAGATCGTGCGGGAAATTGATGCGATGGGCGGCTATTCAGGTATTGTTACGGATCTGAGCATGATCCAGTTCCGGATGTTGAATAAATCCAAAGGACCCGCCATGTGGAGCCCCCGCGCACAGAACGACCGGATGCTTTTTGCTGCCAAATGGCGCGAAATGCTGGAAAATACGCCCAATATTGATTTTTACCAGGACATGGTAAAAGGGTTACTGGTAAAAGACAATCGGGTAAACGGCGTTGTAACTGGCCTGGGTCATGAAATAAAATCCAAGACTGTGGTATTGACCAATGGGACCTTTCTCAATGGAATCATTCATATAGGGGAGAAAAATTTTGGAGGTGGCCGGGTGGCGGAAAAAGCGGCCACGGGTATTACCGAACAATTAGTTTCGCTGGGCTTTGAAAGTGATCGCCTTAAAACCGGAACTCCACCGAGAATAGATGGGCGAAGCCTGGATTACAGCAAAATGGAGGAACAACCGGGTGATACTGAGATCGTGGGGTTCTCTTTTGCTAATACCGTCAAGCCGTTGAAGCAAAGAAGTTGCTGGATCACTTATACCAACCAAAAAGTTCACGATCTATTAAAAACCGGCTTTGACCGCAGTCCCATGTTTGCAGGCAGGATTGATGGGATAGGCCCAAGATACTGTCCAAGTATTGAAGATAAAATCAATCGGTTTGCGGAAAGGGATAGACATCAATTGTTTGTGGAGCCCGAAGGATGGGATACCGTTGAAATTTATGTAAACGGATTTTCTACCTCTTTACCTGAGGAAGTGCAGTACGAAGCTATTCGTAGTGTGGTTGGGTTTGAAAATGCCAAAATGTTCCGGCCAGGCTACGCTATTGAATATGATTATTTTCCCCCTACACAACTTACCTATGCTCTTGAAACCAAACTCGTTGATAACCTGTTCTTTGCCGGACAAATAAACGGCACTACCGGGTATGAAGAAGCCGCTTGCCAGGGATTAATGGCAGGCATTAATGCGCATCAGAAAACCCGGAACCTGGCTCCTGTCGTGCTCAAAAGAAATGAAGCTTATATCGGAGTATTGATTGATGATCTTATAAATAAGGGTACTGATGAACCGTACCGCATGTTTACTTCCAGGGCGGAATTCAGAACTCTTCTACGCCAGGATAACGCCGATCTCCGACTCACCGAACTCAGTTACCGCCTCGGCCTGGCCAGCCAGGAAAGTATGGATAACGTGATTGAAAAAAGAAGCCATGTTGAGCAAATAAAAAAGATACTAAAAGAGTTTGTCGTTGAGCCCGCGGATATTAATGGTTACCTGCAGCAAATTAATTCTTCGCCAATCAGTGAGAAACAAAAAGCTGAAAAAATATTATTGCGCCCAGATATAGAATTACACGATTTACAAAACCAGCTTCCAACGCTTGGAGCCTTGCTGCACAACTTTACCAAAGACCAGGTAGAGCAAGCTTCCATACAAGTAAAATATGATGTATATATTGAAAAAGAAAAAGAACTTGTAAAACGTATGAGCTTATTGGAAGATCTCCAGATACCGGACCTTTTTGATTATAAAAGAATCCAGGCTCTTGGAAACGAAGCCAGGGAAAAACTGATCCGGATAAAACCGCGCACCCTAGGTCAAGCCAGCCGAATTTCCGGTATTAACCCCAGCGATGTACAAATACTGATGGTGTATATGGGAAGATAAGCTTCCGCACTTGCATTAACACTACATTCTCCTAATCTATCGATGGACCTTTATTTAACCCGCAATGCCGGTGCCGCTGTTATATTTATGCCACGCTATAGTTAATTTAATTTCTGCGAAACTAACTGTACTTCCAAGTTTTTCCTTTATTAAAGTGATAGAGTTGCCTTTAAATTCATTAACTACCGGTTCAATAATACTTAGCTTTTCACGACTTACCAGCTCCTCAATATTAATCTCGCCCTGTTCAACATAGTGAGCCAGGTGACCTTCAATAGTCTGAATAGTAAGCTTTCTGATTTCAGTAATTTCATCAAGGGATTTACCCTCCTTGTAAAGTTTAAACGTCTCTGCTTTCGTATCCACTTTCTTCCCTTTTGGCTTATCACTATCATTTTTTCGTTGCCGTTTAGGTATTTTATCCTGAATAAGAGAAGCAAGGCTATGTTCTTTGCAATACTCAACTATGATATCCAGGAATTGCTGACCATAGGTTTCAATTTTAGCCGGGCCAAAACCGCTAACCATTTCAAGTTCATGCAATGTCTGCGGGAGGAATTCAGCCATTTCATCAATGGTCTTACTACCTGCAACAATATAAACCGGCAAGTTTTTTTTAGCACAAATGCTATCCCGGAGTTTCCTTAGCTGCTGATGCAATACCGGATGGGGGCTTGCTGTCCTTGTCTGCGAAGCACCAGCGTAAGCATTTACAGAAAATCCAGGCAAAACAAATTTTCGTTTCCTTTGATGATAAACATCCAAACTGAAGCCGCCGCTAAACCCTTCCAGCAAAAATCGCTTCAATGCTGTTTGTGCAAACACTTCTTTAATGCCGTCGTTATACTCCTTTGCGTGAAGACCGCTGTCTGTAATGGCAGGTGATAGCATCAAATACTGAATCACCTGCTGCAGTTCCAAACTAAAATGTTTTGAAGCTGCCGCTATCCTGCTATGCAATTCTCCATTTTCTTCGACTGATTTATCCAGCGATAACAAATTCAGTAACTGCGGCCTGAATTTCAAGGCCGTTGCCTGTGACTTATTAATCAAGCTAACTAACTCCTGTAACCATACTCCCGCTTCCCGGTTAAATGATGAAGCATGCTGATCTACATAAGCTAAAATCTCCTTACAACTATTTATAATTTCATTGAAATCAAAAATTGACAAAAGGATAGATTGCCGGTAAGTCTTTCTTGACATTTCCAATTCATCTTGCAATCGACTGGCGGATGCACTGCTTTGTGAAAATTCAACTATTCTTGGATCACTTAAAATACCAGCCGATCGCACCCTGCTTTGTAAAATCATCCCGTCAAGATTGGTACAACGGCTTAATGCAACATAAACCTGACCGGGAGCAAAGGCATCTCCGGCATCAATAATAGCTTTTTCAAAAGTAAGTCCCTGGCTTTTATGTATAGTAATGGCCCAGGCTAACCGCAATGGATATTGGCTGAAAGACCCCAACACTTCTTCTTCCAGTAAGCGGGTAGTCTTATTCATTGTATAGCGGATATTCTCCCATTTCTCTTTCTTCACCTCAATCTCTGTTGGCTCATCTTTACATTGCACAAAAATCTTTTCTCCCTCCAGTTTCGTTATTACACCAATCTTACCATTAAAGTATCGCTTACTCTTGTCCATATCATTCTTAATAAACATTACCTGCGCACCGGTTTTTAGTTGCAACAGTTCATCTGCAGGATGGGCATTGTCTGAAAAATCATCCTTTATTTCAGCGCGGTAAGAAAAAAGTTTACGATCAATATTGCGCAATTCTTCCGTGTTGATGGTCCGGGCCTTTTCATTATGTGTTGTAAGAATAATATATCCATCCTGCCTCGTTTGCCGGACTGTAGGTCTAAACCGGCTCTCCAGAATTTCCATCCCTTCCTCGTCCAGGCTATTATTCCGAACCTGGTTCAATAACCTCACGAACCGCTGTTCACTTTGCCTGTATATTTTAGTGAATTCTATATAAACAGGTGGCTGTTCTTTAATACTCCAACTGTCAAAAAAATATTGGCTATTATAGTGATCCGCCAGGTGTTTCCATTCCTGATCCTTAATTACCGGAGGCAACTGGTACATATCACCAATGAATAATACCTGTACTCCTCCAAAATATTCATAAGGTCTTTGACGGATAAACCTCAGCACGGTATCAATTGCATCAATGGTATCACAACGGACCATACTTATCTCATCAATTACCAGGAGTTCCAATTGTTGCAATACCTTTTTCTTTTCACCATTGAAGCGTAGCCGGCTAACCAGGCTATGTTTGTTGGTTACTTCCTGATCGTTGGCAGAAAATCCTTTCGCTTCAGGAATGAAAGGCGAAAAAGGTAGATGAAAAAAAGAATGTATGGTAACACAGACCGCGTTGATTGCTGCTACGCCTGTCGGCGCTACAACAGCCATTTGTTTACTGCTATTTTCTTTTATGTACTTAAGAAATGTGGTTTTGCCAGTACCAGCTTTCCCCGTGAGGAAAATATTCCTTGAACTCTGATTGACAAGATCAATAGCTAAACGAAACATTTCATTATCTATATCATAATCCATAATTCATTTGCGAAACTAATTGAAAAAGGAATATTGTAGCAGAAGATTCGCCTGTTACAATATCTGGTAGCAGGTTAGTTTGTATTGTCATCCCCAACCGTGGACGAATTACCGAATTATAAATTTCTCCTTAGTCCATGCTATACACCTGGTACAAACCGACCTACTACTAAATATTCCGCATTTCTCATTCAACCGATTTGCCACCAAGCATCAACAATTCATTCACCTGAACTTCGGTAATATATCTTTTGTTGCCATCCTTATCGGTATAGCTACGATTGACCAATTTCCCTTCTACCGCAATCTCCTTTCCTTTGTCAAGGTACTTCTCTGCAATCTCCGCTACTTTGTCCCAAACTACCAAATGATGCCATTGGGTTTCCGTTACTTTCTCACCTTGTGCATTCCGGTAGCTTTCGGTGGTAGCCATGCTGAAGGTTGCCTGTTTTTTCCCACTTTCCGTTTTCTTTATTTCTGGTTTTCCACCCAGGTTGCCAATTAACTGAACCCTGTTTCTTAATGCGTACATAAGTTTAAGTTTTGTGTCCCCGCTGAAGCAGGACGGTTTATAATTATCTGAGTCAACCGGGCGACGTCATTTCCAATTGACAACACAAAGATGATAGTGGATAAAAGTAATAGGCGGAGATTATCCATTTGTTTACCTTTATAAGCGTATGTAAACGGATAATAATGTGTTTGTTATGAAGATATCCGCGTAAAAGAGAAGTCGTATATGTTACAGCAAAAAGAAGCAAAAACCTGCCTTTTTTGCGATAAGCCAATAAAAGGCCGTTCCGATAAAAAATTCTGTGACGATTATTGCAGAGTCGCTTATAATAACGCGCTAAGAGCCATTGCCAATACCCAGATGCGGGACGTTAATAATGCCCTGAGTAAAAACCGGCGTATCCTGGAGGATCTATTACCAGCAGGTAAAGAAACGTCCAAGACAACACAGGAAAAATTATTACAAAAAGGTTTCCTCTTTAAATACATCACTCATTTATCCGTTAACAAATCAGGGAATACTTGTTATTATTGTTACGATTATGGATACCTGCCGCTGGACAAAGATTGGTATTTAATAGTAAGAAGGAAAGAAGAATAGTTTTCAGACCCGTTACAATTTTATCGTCGACTTATCCTTTAACGAAGAATCGTTTATGATGTTCAAAAATAATTCCGCAATATCCTCTTACCTATAGTAAAGGGCCTATTTCCAGGAAACCGATATAAAAGTGTTTTGAATTCTGAAGAGGCTTGAATTACCAGCCTTG
>JAOQAL010000783.1 GCA_025963615.1 Chitinophagaceae bacterium
TTGAGGGCAGAATTTATGCCCGGCGTCGGGATTGTTTACGTAGCAGCTATTAATCCTACTACCGGCGGCATCATCTATTCAGTAAGCAAGTATTTAAATAATTATTTGAAAAGGGCTTTCTTTGAATGGAGCAACGGAAAGCAATTAACTGATTTTTCCGGGTTATCGTTGTCATAAAGCTCCCTGCATTTTTCCTTATAAGAAGGACTTGCGCATAAGCATTATGACCAAAACCATTAACAACAAACTATCAACGATAAACATCTATCTTTGCATTTATGACAACAGAAAAAATTCAGGAAATGCGGGGACGGGTTGCCGTCTTAAGGAGGTTTCTTTGACGTCGCTAACAGGCAATATAAGATAGCAGAAGAAAAGCAGCTTTCGTTAAGTCCCGGCTTTTGGGACGATAATAAAAGGGCTACCGAAATTCTCAAAAACATTAAGTTGAACGAGTATTGGGTAAATCTTTACCAGCAGGTGGATACTGCGGTAGAGGATTTTGCCGTGCTGTTCGATTTCTGGAAAGCTGGCGATGCCAGTGAGGAGGAAACCAAAGAAGCCTATGATAAAGCCTTATTATTAATTGAAGAGGCGGAATTTAAGAGTACGCTGAATGAGCCCGAAGATGAATTACCTGCCGTGCTTCAGATTAATAGTGGCGCGGGCGGTACGGAAAGTCAGGATTGGGCAGAGATGCTGGCCCGCATGTACCGCATGTATGGGCAAAAACAAGGCTGGACCGTTACTGAACTCGATTGGGTTTGGGGTGATGGTGCCGGGATAAAAACTGCCACGCTTCAGTTTGATGGGCCATTTGCTTATGGATTTCTAAAAGCTGAAAGTGGTGTGCACCGCCTGGTGCGCATATCTCCATTTGACAGTAATGCGAGGAGGCATACTTCCTTTTGTTCCATCTTTGTTTATCCCCTCGTGGATGAAACAATCAATATAGAAATAAAGCCGGCTGATATCAAAATGGAAACCTCGCGAAGTGGTGGTGCCGGGGGTCAGAATGTAAATAAAGTAGAGACCAAAGTACAGTTGACCCATTTGCCTACAGGGATTGTAGTGGTTTGTCAGCAGGATAGATCTCAGTTGGGCAACAGGGAAAGAGCCATGGAGATGTTGCGGAGCCGGTTATACGAACTGGAGTTGCGTAAGAAAAATGAATTGAAAGATGCGGTCAATAGCAATAAGAAGAAAATTGAATGGGGGTCACAGATTCGTTCCTATGTTTTTCATCCTTACAAAATGATTAAAGATCACCGGACTGATTATGAAGTTGGTAATATACAACCGGTAATGGATGGTGACCTGGATGGATTTATCAAGGCGTACCTGATGAGTATGAAGGAGGATGAGCAGAAAACGCCCTAAAGCTGCCTAAAAGAGGATTTTTTAAAGTCGTTGGTTTTTGGATTTCAGTATATAATGAAAGTCAGGTTTATAACTACAGGAACAGGGCGACACCTGAATCGCAGAGAAAATTCTATATGGTTTTGTAGCTTTTATCTCACAATAGTTCGTTTCTTATCGCGTCGTGTAACACAGACGCATCCACGTACGTTTAAACAGGAAACTTGCCTTTTATTTTATCTCCTCTTTTGAACGATAAGTTGAAATGCGCCTCATGTTATATAGAGTTGCAGGCGGCGCAGTTTTTTCGCCGCCGGTTTTAAATTTGACAACGGTTTGTTACCAGCGAAAAAGGCACTGGAGTAAGCCTGATCTTTAGAATAAATACACTCAGGGCTCAAATCACCTAAAATTCGTGGTGTCACCGGGCAATTTTATCTTTGCAGTCTAAAAGTTTATTATGAGCCTCGGAACATTTTCTTATCCATTACCTTCCAACGAGCCGGTATTGAATTATGCGCCTGGAAGCGCTGAAAGAAAAAGGCTGAAAGAAGTGTTGGCGGAGCTGAAGAACCAGGAAGTCGATGTCCCCATGTTTATCGGCAGTAAAGAAGTTCGTACCAATAAAAAAACTGCGATCAATCCTCCGCATGAGATCGGCCATACCCTCGGTTATTTTCATGAAGGCAATGCAAAGCATGTGCAGCAGGCAATCGAAGCGGCATTGGCCGCCAAAGAAAACTGGGCGTCATTAAGCTGGGAAAACCGGGCTACTATATTTCTGAAAGCTGCTGACCTGATCGCTACAAAATACCGTCCTTATATGAATGGTACTACGATGCTGGGTCAAAGCAAGAATGCTTACCAGGCTGAGATTGATGCAGCTTGTGAGCTGATTGATTTTCTCCGTTTCAACGTTCATTTCCTGTCTGAGATATATAAACAACAACCCATCAGTTCTCCGGGTATACATAACCGTTTGGAATATCGTCCGCTGGAAGGGTTTGTTTTGGCGATTACTCCCTTCAACTTTACGGCGATAGGCGGAAACCTGCCTACCAGTGCCGCCATGTGTGGAAATGTCGTGGTATGGAAGCCGGCCCATACACAGATTTATTCTGCGCAGATGTTTATGCGAATTATGAAGGAAGCAGGTTTGCCGGATGGTGTTATAAATTTAATTTATGTTGATGGCCCCACACTCGGTAACATTTGTTTTAATCACCGTGACTTTGCGGGAGTGCATTTTACGGGCTCGACCGCCGTATTTAACATGATGTGGGAAACGATTGGAAAGAACATGGCCAATTATAAATCCTACCCGCGCATTGTTGGCGAAACAGGTGGTAAGGATTTTGTCGTGGTGCATAAAAGCGCTGATCCTGATGTAGTAGCCACGGCCCTGCTTCGTGGCGCTTTTGAATTTCAGGGACAAAAATGTTCCGCTGCATCAAGAGCTTATATACCTTCTAACATGGCAGAAGAAGTAAAGAAAAAATTAATTGCGGGAATTAAAAGTTTTAAAATTGGAACGGTTGAAGATTTCACCAATTTTATCAATGCGGCAATTGATGAAAAAAGTTTTGATAAGATCAAAGCTTATATTGATAATGCGAAAAAAGATCCAAAGGCAGAAATTTGGGCCGGTGGCAGGTGTGATAAAAAAGAGGGCTATTTTATTCAGCCCACCGTAATAGAAGCAAAAGATCCAAAGTATGTAACGATGTGCGAAGAAATATTCGGGCCTGTACTGACTGTATACATCTACAATCCGAATCAGTTTGAAAAAACACTGGAGCTGGTAGATTCAACTTCACCGTATGCCTTAACCGGATCCATCATTGCACAGGACAGGAATGCTGTAGAACTGGCAACTAATAAACTCCGGAACGCTGCTGGCAATTTTTATATTAATGATAAACCCACCGGTGCGGTCGTGGGCCAGCAGCCATTTGGTGGTGCAAGGGCGAGTGGAACGAACGATAAAGCGGGTTCTATTTTGAATTTATACCGTTGGTTAACTGCCAGAACGATTAAAGAGACTTTTAATCCTCCGGTTGATTATCAATATCCTTTTTTGCAGGAAAAATAGTTTTGAATTAAATATCTTTAAACTGATAGTGAGGGAGAAAATAACCTGCCGGCATAGTTTTTATTTGTTTTATAGCGTAATTAATAGTTAAGTTCGCTATTATATTTTTGAACCTTAAGTTCACCTTTAATCTTCAAAAACCTTATTATGAAACATTTTATCTTTTTTTCTTTATTCTTTTTATTTACCATCGCGGGTAATTCGCAGGTCCTTTATGGTGTCAAAGGAGGTCTTAATTTGTCCACTTTTACAGGGAACGATGTGGAGAGCCCGAAGTTTCATCCTTCTTTTCATATTGGCGGCTTCGTTAATTTTTTAATTTCCGGAAAGATAACGCTTCAGCCTGAAGTTCTTTTTTCAGGGAAAGGAGTCCGTTCTGATGCCGGTACCTATAAATTAGGTTATATTAATGTTCCGGTTTTGGCCCAATATAATGATCCATCAGGTTTTTATGCTGAAGCTGGTCCACAGGCAGGTCTGCTTTTAAATTCAAAACTAAAAAGTAATGGTGAGTCCCGCGATATAAAAGATTGGCTGAAATCAGCTGATTTCGCCTGGGTGTTTGGCTTGGGTTATAAAATGGCCGGAGGCTTTGG
>JAOQAL010000789.1 GCA_025963615.1 Chitinophagaceae bacterium
GGTTTTAATGATCATCTGATTGCATTGGCAAATGCCGAGATCAATAGTTGAGTGGCGTTATTACTGGTAGCAGCATTAATAACAGTAAAAAATAAAAACTACCGGTTACACAAAACGCTGATGCTGATCGCCATGGTACTGTCGATACTTTTTCTGGTCAGTTATATATGTCATCACTTGTTTGCAGGCGAAACCCGTTTCGGAGATAGCAACCACGATGGTATTGTGAGTGATGCTGAAAAAGCGGATGTTGGGTCAATGCGTATGCTATATTATATCATCCTGGGTACACATATACCGTTAGCGGGTATTATCTTGCCATTTATTCTTTTCAGCGCTTATCGGGCACTGATAGGCGAATACAACACCCATAAAAAATTAGTCAGAATTACATGGCCTGTGTGGTTTTATGTTGCAGTAACCGGTGTGATTGTATACCGGATGATCAGCCCTTATTATTCTTAAAACCCTAATTCTTCCACAGGGTTCCAGAATAGCTTATCAAAATCAACCACCTGGTCGTTCTTTATTTTGATCCCCTCTTTTTTCAAAAGTTCTTCCATTTTTGACGGCGGCTTGAAATGATGTTTACCACTCAGAATGCCCAGCCTGTTGACTACCCGATGTGCCGGTACGTTGGGCTTTACATTCCCTGCAGCATTCATAGCCCATCCGACCATTCTGGCGGATAATTTTGTTCCCAGGCAGGCGGCCACAGCGCCATAAGACGTTACCCTGCCTTTGGGTACCTGGCGAACTACTTCAAAAACGAGCTCAAAAAAATTTTCATCCCGCTTACCGGAAGGCTTTACAGTTTTCGGTTTTTCTGAAATTCTTTTGCTCGTTGCCATGCAGTGAAGATAGTAGAATATAACTTTTTCTATGGATTGTCCGGGGGCTTTATCAATTTTAATAAGGCAGACCTTTTTGGTTCCGGCACATTTTCATATTCATAAGGGCAATGTTTGCAGCCAAAACCACAGCAATATCCTTTTTCAAGATGATATTGTTTTGTAAAAACAAAATAGCCATCATCATCAATGTAATAATGAACACCTTCAATCAGTTCCTGTTTCTTCATGTTTTAATTGTTCTTTCAGCTCCTTGTCCTTTTCTACTCCGGGGATTTGTTCCGGCAGTGAAAAACATAAATAATGAACCCGCCTGCTTTGTGCGATATCAAGCGATTCATAGTGCGTTTTAATTTTTAATTCAGCAGGCATACGAACTTCTTTGTAAACATCGTCTAAATCATCATGCACCGTGCAGCCGTACTGGGCAATCACTTTTTTTGTGAAACCGTATAGGGTAGGGCTGTCAGTTTTTAAATGTATAAAACCGCCGGGATGAAGAAACTGTTTGTATAAACGTAAAAATTTCGGATGGGTCAGTCTTTTTCTTGCTTTTGATATACGCAATTGAGGATCAGGAAACGTAATCCAGATTTCACTGACTTCATTTTCCGCGAAATAGTCAGTTACCTGGTCAATCTCCGTCCGGAGAAACGCTACATTAACCAGGTTATTTTGTAATGCTTTTTTGGCGCCGACCCAGATGCGGTTTCCTTTCAGATCGACACCAATAAAATTCCGGTCAGAATATAATTGCGCAAGACCGGTTGCATATTCGCCCTTACCACAAGCCAGTTCTAACGTAATAGGATTCGGATTATGAAAATGATCCTTCCAGCCCCCCTTTATATGTTGGGGAAATTCGAGCACATTGGGGAATGACTTTAATTCCTCGAATCGTACCAGTTTCTTATAACCCATAGGCCGTAAAAATAAAGAAATTAACGGCTACACATTGAACTCTAACCAGTTAGTTATTCCTAAGTCCTTGTTAAGATGGCATGGCACCCTATTTGAATTGTTGTGTCAGAATCTTCAATTAAAAAATACAGATATGAAAAATGGAAATTTAAAAATGGGTATTCTTAGTATGGCCGGCGGTCTTTTTTTGACGATACTGATGGGGGCCTGTAATAATGACGATAGCAGCAAATCCGGCACGGTTAAGGAAGAAGTAAGTGCGGATACCACAGCAAAGGTCACCGTAGCCCCAAAGAAAAAAGGTAAAGTATCCATGAGTATAACAACCACGGATGCCAATGGGTTGAAGATTGAAAAAGATAAAATGGGTGTTTACACAAGAGCGGAAGTAATGCCGGTATATCCTGGAAATGACCAGGCATTATCCGATTATATAGCCAGTAAGATCGTTTATCCTGATCAAGCCGTAGAAAATAATGCCGAGGGAACTGTAAGAGTGCAGTTCGTAGTAGATGAGCATGGCGCAATTTCTGATGTGCAGACAGTTGGAAATAAAATTGGTTATGGTCTGGAAGAAGAAGCTGTAAATGTAGTAAGCAAGCTTCCCAACTGGACACCCGGTAAAGTAAAAGGAAAAAATGTGAAAACAAGATTATCCGTTCCCATTACATATAAACTCGAAAGTTAATTGTACTCTATGCTATGAACAAGGCCGGTTGCATATAAAATGTGACCGGCTTTTTAATTGAGCATTCAAACACCGACTTTTATAAAAAACAAAAGGTTCCGGTTCATTGAAATGCAAAGAGGCAGACCATCACATATTAAAAATTTATTAATAGAATCAAACCTAATATTTATCCAATTAGGTGCTATCAATCGGATCATATTTTGCAATACGAGGAGAGGGTGATGCTCAATAAACATAATAATAATGGCAGGAATACCTTATTAAAAAAGGCTTTTTGATAACCTCTTTGTGATTCCCAATATAACTATAAGCATTGGCGCCTTACTTTTTTTTGTCAGATTTATTATTAACAACTCCCAGTCCTTTGTTATCTGAAAAAGTATTAGTGGTAGCTCTTACCACGGGTTTTGGCGCAGTAACTGCTGCGGCTACTTTCAGTCAACGG
>JAOQAL010000827.1 GCA_025963615.1 Chitinophagaceae bacterium
GGTTGAGGCATGTGCGCATTTTATTTTACTTGAAATAGAAAATATTAGATTAAGCGAATAAAATAGAAAAACTCTAAAAATATGACATGTAACAGGTAGTTTTTCTTTTTTATGACTGCGTACAAATCCACTTTACCCCGATGACGCGGATTTGTCGTTACTTCTAAAGTTCGGTAATTTAGTAGATAACTACGGTTCATAAATTCTTATACTTTTTTTTGATAAATGTAAACTTATCTATTTTCATTTTTCTTCGCAAAAATTGTTTGTAAAATCAGGGCATTTGGCATTCGCTTTGTACATATTCAATGCAATTACCTTTTTAGGGTAATTCAACCTAACCTTGTTTCCTGAACATATTAAATCAATCAGGACGCTACTTGAGGCGTTCCCGACTGAACAATCATGCATTGAATTCCTCGAATACCGCCGGTGGAATGGAAATGTAAAAAGCCCGTTCGTACAGAATGGTATTGCCTATAAAATCAAGAACGGAAAATACATGTGCAAAAAGACACGAAAATATTTCACCGTAAGGACTGGTACGATTTTCGAAAAGACGAAGGTTCCGCTTCGGGACTGGTTTGTAGCCATATGGCACCTGACTTCATACAAGAAAGGGATATCATCCATACAGTTATCAAAGGAATTGGGGATAACTATCAAGTCCGCGTGGCTATTGGCGCATAAAATCAGGCGTTTCTTCGCGATGGAATTTGAGCAGGCCGAGGCCGGCATATACGAGCTCGACGAATTGCAGACCGGCGGCCTTCAAAAGAACAGGCACGCCGACAAAAAATTCAAGGATGCCAGAGGCCGATTGACACCTGATAAGACTTGGGTACTGGGATTCATACAGCGCGATGGGCTGTTCAGGGCTTTTGCGGTACCGGACAGGGAGGCTGTATACCTGCATCCTATCATACGCAAGTACATTAAGCCAAGCTCTGTGCTGATAAGTGATGGGTGGCGGGGTTATCGTGGACTGACTGATGACTACCATCACCATGTCGTAAAAGACGGACGAAAAGCCTATGCCTACAATCCGGAGGTACACACCAATACCATCGAAGGAGCATGGGGGATAATCATGCGCGGATTCAATGGAATCTATAACTGGTGGTCTAAAAAGCACCTGCAGTTTTACCTCGATGAATTCGTTTACAGGTACAATACCAGAAAGCAGAAAGATATACAGCGTTTCTGCCTTTTTCTTGACAAAACATTCAAAAAGATAACCCACAAAGAAATAATCGCCACAACATGGAATTACTAGATATCACACTGGAATTGCTTCTGGGGCTACCGGAAATTCATAACACCAATCATAACGGGATTAAATACTTTTGCGCCGAGGATATCAACCGTGTTTATGATGACGGATTCCAGTTCACGCCGGCCAAGATGTTAGCGGTGCCTCGGGACGGTATAATGCAGGAAATACTATTCATAAGCTGGGCGGATATTTCAGAGCAGGTTGAGCACATAAGGACGAAGCCTTCCTTTAGCGCGGCAATAGATAAAATACTGAAGGCCGGAAAGAAATATTAATCATGGAGGCTGCTGATTTTTTTAGAACCGATTACAAAAAATACTATTTTTGATGGCAAATAAAGGTAAGTACATGAAATAAACTGTTTATACATAATATCATTAGCGTAAGCTATTAATCTTTCTCCGCGAAACCGGCAAAACTTCTGGACGAAATATAGATTAATAAGCAGTTGCTCCCGTTTGGCGTGGGGCTTCTCTTATCTATATTTCAGGTGCTTGCCGGTACCGGCGGAGTTGGGTAACGAGTTTGTCCCACGCTTTTGGTTTAAAACTAACCGTAAAACTTCTTGGGACGGGGGTAACCAAACAAATCATGAAAAATGTTGTTTTAAGGTCAGCTATGCTGATTATGTCTGTCGCCTTTTTAGGCTGTTCCGGTGGAGGTTCTGCCTGTGCTGAATTCCCCTGTCAAAATGGAGGGTTCTTTGAAAATTGTGAATGTAGCTGCCCTGAAGGATTTTCAGGAGTCGACTGCAGTACAAAGATTACCCCAACTAAGATGTTTATCAATAAGATTGTCCTGAAACAATTTCCGGCTACAAATGCCGGGTCATATTGGGATAATAATGAGGATACTTCAGGACATAATCCAGACGTATTTTTTGAGCTGGTAAATACTCAAGGGGCTGTTTACACCGATTACCAAACTGATGTAAGTGGACAAACTACGATACTAATCCCGAACCAGTTTACGCTTACAAATATCACAGGTGAATATCTATTATCGGCATATGACTATGATGGCGGTGAGATAGTTAACTCTGATTTGATAGCCAGCCAATACTTCCATATCTATAATTCTGCTGCATCTTCCGGATTTCCAAGCATAATAACCGTTACTAATGCTGCTGAATCATTTTCCGCCGATGTGTACGTGACATATCAATGGTAAAATAGGTTTACTTTTTACAATAGCAAGAAAGCGAGGCAATTATGCTTCGCTTTTTTTATTTGAGGTTATGGTTTTTATTATATTTGAACCGTAAAACTTTTTAAAAATTGGGTTAAACTCTACTCGGTTTTTATCGCAAAAATTTTGAATATGGATATTGACGCGAAAAATATCTCGATGAGAAATCATTCTCGAATGAAAATATTAGATGCTATACTGGAGTATTTAGAACCGAATGATGAACCAGAAGAAATTTCTAAAATTACTGAAGGGATTCGGCATTTTTTACCAGACCACAATAATATAACTGTAAATCTTACAAGAAGGGCACTTCATAAGTTGACAAATGATGGGTATGTCTTACAAAGGCCGCCGATTATGCCTGATGGTGTTCGTGCAACAGAAAATATAGATAATCTTTATGTATTGTCTTTTGATGGAGGTTTCTTCTTTCAGGATGGAGGTTATATTTCTGAAAAAAAACGAAAAATTCAAAAAAAAATAAGTTTATTAACGTTACAAGAGAAACAACGTATTCAGAAAGAGGAGTCACATGACCTTTCGAAGCAGATGAGTAAATTAACCCTTTTATTGGTAATAGGTACGTTCATCGCCGGGCTTTATTATGTTGTTTCTCTTGTCTTGACCATTCACGAAGCCTTGCACCCCATTTCCAAAACTGGATGTCATTAATCCAGTAAGACATTCCAAATACTATGATTCTTATAAAAGACAATACTAAAAAAAAGATAACAAACACCCAAAAAGCGAGCATTAAAAGAAAATTAAAACCTGAAGTTTCCATAATTTATTGTTTTGTAATTAAATTGGTTGAATCAAAAACTATCAAGATAGTTAGTTCCATTTGAGTTCACTCACGAACTCCTGAAATTGTTATATTTGAAGTGTTAGTTTCTACATCTTGCAATTAGAAAAGGTATTCCTCCCTTTAATATTGCGCCCTTAAACGAAATTGTAAATGCATGAATATCGTGTCAAAAAGACCGAAATTCGCAATCGCAACAGAGATTTTAAAAAGTACCGTAGTTATCTACTAAATTACCTAAAGTTCTTAGTATGATAGCACGGAATGGTAATGTATCAAATTAGGGCATGCTTTTAATTGTCAAATTAAAACACTGAAAAACAGCACTTAGAATAAAAGCTAAGTGCTGTTTTTAGTTATATAAATCTATGTCTTCAGGATTTAAAATTTGTTAAAG
>JAOQAL010000835.1 GCA_025963615.1 Chitinophagaceae bacterium
TGTTTATTTGTAAAAGGGTTGCCAACCTTTGAAAAGGTCGCTACAAAAGAGTAATACCCTCTTTAAGGTTGGCAACCCTGTTCTACCCCTCGTACAACGCGTTGTTTATTTGTAAAGGGTTGCCAACCTTTGAAAAGGACGCTACAAAAGGGTAATACCCTCTTTAAGGTTGGCAACCCTGTTCTACCCCTCGTACAACGCGTTGTTTATTTGTAAAAGGGTTGCCAACCTTTGAAAAGGTCGCTACAAAAGAGTAATACCCTCTTTAAGGTTGGCAACCCTGTTGCTTAGACCGGGCATGGAAACTGGTAATCTTATCTTTCACATTTCATTCCCATAGAATTCTGTTACTTCGCAGGCAGATGAAAAAGATAGACTGGTACATATTCAAGAAGCTTATCAGCACGTTTTTCTTTTGCATGATGCTGTTTACAGTCATTGCGGTGGCCATTGACAGCAGTGAAAAAACGGACGATTTTGTAAAGACGGGCCTTGATACCGGTACGATTATTACGGATTATTATTTTGGATTCGTCCCTTTTATCTGGGGCTTGCTTTTTCCCTTATTTGTATTTATAGGATGTATTTATTTTACCAGCCGGATGGCTGCCCGCTCGGAAATTGTTTCTATCCTCGCAAGTGGTACCAGTTTTAACCGGTTTCTTCGCGCTTATCTTGTCGGCGGTATATTGTTAGGCGCCGTCTTATGGTATGCCAATCGTTATATGATCCCCAAGGCTAATGCGATTCGCAGCCGTTTTGAAATAGAGTATCTGAAAAAAGGGGAATCTTCTTCGGGGGGGTATTCCAGTAAGTATTATATGCGGTCTGATTCCAATACCTATATTGGAATCAAATATTATGATACCGCGGCAAAAAGGGCTTCAGGTTTTTTTCTTGACAGGGTGAGTGGCGATAAAATGGTTTACAACCTTCGTGCAGACGTACTGCAATGGGACACGGCGAAGAAAAATTGGGTGCTTACAAATGTAGTCGCAAGAACCATTGATAGCATGAGGGAGACTATAACTACTAAGGAAACTATGACCATCAACCTGAATATTAAACCCGAAGACTTGCGGCATGATGAATATTTAAAAGATAAACTCACTACACCCCAATTAACAAAATACATAAAGGCGGAAGAAATAAGAGGCTCCGAAGGATTGAATACACTGAAAGTGGAAGCGTACCGTAGGAGTGCAACACCTTTCACGGTAGTGCTGCTTACCTTGATCGGGGCTGTTATTGCAAGCCGTAAAACCCGTGGTGGCAGTGGCTTGCATCTTGCCATTGGTATAGCCATTGCAGCGATCTTTATAATATCTGACCGGTTCTCCACGGTTTTTGCTGTAAAAGGTAGTTTGCCTCCATTGATAGCGGCCTGGCTACCCAATATTGCATTTTCGTTTGTAGCATTTTATTTCTATAGAAGGGCGCCGAAGTAAATGAATGACGACTGATGAGCGGGGAAACCTTGCATAAATAATAAAAATAGTTCTGATTTTATCAGAACTATTTTGCTGTTACCACGGTACCGGTTACGATAATATTTACCGGAGTCAACTTATCACCGCACGACCGAACTTACTTCCCTGTTTTTTTTGCTGCGCCGTCGTCATTGCCTAACTTTAGGGCTTAACCCAGCCGTTATTTTTCCCATTTAATAAGGTTTACCATGGCAGATATTAAAGAAAGGTTCAGAGTAAAAGCCGAAGAGGTGGCGATAGAAATCAAAGACTTACTAAAAGAACATGGATCAAAAAAGATAGGAGAAGTGCAACTTTCGCAGGTGTACCAGGGTATGCGCGGAATGACTGGGCTGGTTAGTGAAACATCATTGCTGGATGCACAGGAAGGTATCCGTTTCCGGGGGTATACCATACCGGAATTACAGGAAAAACTTCCCAAAGCGCCAGGCGGATCAGAGCCATTACCCGAAGGCCTGTTTTACCTGATGCTGGTGGGAGAATTGCCGGATGAAGAAGATGTTCAAACTTTAACGGGGTTGCTTCAACGCCGTAGCCATGTGCCTACCCATGTATTTCAAACTATCGAAGCATTGCCCATCAATACCCACCCGATGACCCAGTTTGTGGTAGCGGTGATGGCGTTACAAACAGAAAGCCAGTTCGCAAAAAAATATGCGGCGGGCCTCAATAAAAAGGACTACTGGGAAGCGGTATTTGATGATGCGATGGATCTGATCGCCAGATTGCCCCGGGTAGCAGCATACATTTACCGCCGTAAATATAAATCCGGCGAACATATTCAACCCAATGGTTTGCTGGATTGGGCAGGCAACTTCGCGCATATGCTCGGTTTTGAAGACGAAAGTTTTAAAGAATTGATGCGTTTATATATGACTATTCATGCGGACCATGAAGGGGGAAATGTTTCCGCCCATGCTACGCATCTTGTCGGTTCCGCCTTGAGCGATCCTTATCTCAGTTTTGCCGCCGGCATGAATGGTTTAGCGGGTCCTTTACATGGCCTGGCAAACCAGGAAGTAATCAAATGGATATTTGATTTGCAGGAAGAATTAAAAACAAAACTGCCATCCAAAGAACAGATAGCTGAATATGTTAAAAAAACATTGAGCGAGGGAAAAGTGGTGCCAGGTTATGGCCATGCCGTATTGCGCAAAACAGATCCCCGCTATACCGCGCAAATGGAATTTGGTAAAAAGCATATGCCAGATGATTCCCTGGTACAAACGGTATGGAATATTTATGAAGTGGTACCACCCATCCTTCAATCATTGGGCAAAATAAAAAACCCCTGGCCGAATGTGGATGCGCATAGCGGTGCATTGCTCGTGCATTATGGTATGAAGGAATATGAATTTTATACTGTATTGTTTGGTGTAAGCCGTGCATTGGGTGTATTGGCCAGCCTTTGCTGGGACAGGGCTCTAAGCTTCCCGCTTGAAAGACCTAAATCAGTTACTACAGCCCTGGTAAAGAAATGGTTGAAGGGAGAAGATGAGATTTGGGGAGAATAAGAGTAAATAAATTGAAGGATATTTTGATTTTAATTGCCTTATCCTGTAGGGCAGGGATTAAATATAGTAAGCTGGAGCCCCATCCTAAATCCTTTCCCGAAGGGTAAGGACTTTGGGGGCATTGGGTTTGAATTTATCATCTAACAACAATTCCATCAATCGATTTAAAACGACCTCTAATGGGGCTGACCTTTTTGGTCCTTGCAACAGGATTTGAAGAATCACGATGATTTCAATTTCCATTTTTTTGTAAGACAGCAAATAAATTCAAAGGCGTTTTGTTTTTACTTTTCCTGCAATTTAAGGCAGGGATTAAATAAAGTAAGCTATGTATAGGCTTTGGTGAAGTTCTTTTATAAAATTTCAATTTTTGGAGATTCTCAGTCCATTTAACACTTAATGATTTTAAGTGAATAATTTGTGCGGCCGAATCAAATCCTTACGATTCTTATATCTACAAACTATAAAACCTTTCCGCATTCCCACCAAAAAACTTTTGCCGGTCTTCCTCCGCAAAGTTTTCCATATACTTTTCCAACAGGCTTTTCCATTGTACATAAATACCAGAAACGAGTAGTACGGGCCAGTCGCTGCCAAATAGTAAACGATCTGTACCAAAAGCATCGAATACCGTATCGAGATAAGGATAAAACTCCGCAGGCGTCCATTCTTTCCAGGCGGCTTCCGTAAATAAGCCTGATATTTTGCAGCAAACATTAGGATGGGTGGCCATTTCCCGCATTAATATTTTCCAGTCATCCATCTTTTTATGTTTGATATCCGGCTTGGCACAATGATCAATGATAAATTTCTGATCAGGAAATGTTGAAACAAATTCAACAGCCGGTTGCAACTGGTGATGATAAATCAACACATCGTAGGTGTAGCCATAAGCCTGGAGATAGCTAATGCCCCGCTGAAAACTTTTCCTTAATAAAAAATCATGCGGTTCGCCCTGGGCTATATGCCGCCAGCCTTTGATGACAGGATATTGTGAAAAATAAGAAAGACGCTCTCCAATATTTTCATTTTGCAAATCAATCCAGCCAACCACTCCTTTGATAATAGGGTGTGTTTTGGCCAGCTCCACCAAAAAATGGGTTTCCAGTTCGGATTGATCTGCCTGCACCGCTACACAACCATCTATCCCGTTTCGGGTTAATGTCAATGATACATTTTCCGGCAGGTAATCTTTTTGCAGGATTTTCATGTCATCCATCCAGGCATCCCGTTGCTTATTGTATTTCCAGAAATGTATGTGGGTATCGATAGTCATAGCCATTGTTTTAGTCCAAAAAATCCATTACCTGAAAATTGAATATCCAATTTTAATTAATAAATTTTCAACAATCAATTTTCAATGCGAAATAATCAATAACCCGCAGCTTGTTTTATTTCAACTCTATAGCAATTACAGTGTCCACATCATCCAGGCTCACACCCGTTAAATAAATAAACAAACCTTCCGGCAGCTGTTTGAATTTTAATGTTGATTTGCCGGAGAATGTTACTGCCTTAACCACTTTTTCTTTTAATTCGGGTATGAATATATAGGCTTCCTGCCGTGGCTTTTGAAGGATATGTGCATACAGGGTTTTATTTTTTACCGTTACGACACCCCATTCCTGAGGCG
>JAOQAL010000086.1 GCA_025963615.1 Chitinophagaceae bacterium
ATTTTGTTTGCCGCTATCACCGGCATTTCTCTATTCAACACGTTTATTTACATCGGCGCCCATTATACTTCAGCGATTAATCTCGCGTTAATCGGCAATACCATTTCGCCCATTGCATCGGTCATCCTGGCTTATTTCTTTTTAAAGGAAAGAATCAGCTGGCTGAAAATTACCGGAATGATTTTTTGCTTTTGCGGAATCCTCTTTTTACTGGCAAAAGGTTCGGTGAGTAACCTGCTTACTTTGCGATTTTCATCTGGTGACGGTTGGATGGTGTTGGCAGCACTTTCATTTGCCGCCTACAATATCCTTGCCCGCAAAAAACCATTGGAAATATCACCTGTATTTTTTTTAGCAATCATATTTGTTACGGGGACGCTTATTCTCTTTCCATTTTATATGCTGGAATCCCAACATCAACATTTTACCTGGAACGGCAACCTTATCTTAATAATTCTTTACCTTGGTTTGGGGACTTCGGTCATTTCTTTTTTTTGCTGGAATTATGCCATCCGGTATATCGGGGCCGGCCGTACGGCATTATTTGGAAATCTTATTCCTCTTTTCAGCAGTATTGAAGCCATCCTGGTACTGCATGAACCATTTACCATGATTCACCTGATCAGCATGACATTAATATTTGCGGGCTTATTGCTCGCAAATGTTCAGTTAGTGAAAAAGAGTGAAAGAAGACTTATTGCAAAATAATCTGCCCACGAACTTCACCGTTAGGAAATGCGGCGGTGTGAATATCATAGTAAAATCCCCCACCAATCAGGGTCCCTTCCTGTGACTCAGTGAAAACGGACTGAAAGGTCATCGATCCAGAAGCGACAGCAGGTACTTTTACCAACACAAATTGAGAAATATTATTTCTTCCAACCGCTGCAGGGCCATGAAAATGAATTGCCGTGGGGGCACCGGATAAACCACTCCAGGTTAAGGTGGCAGTAAGGGTGTTATTACCGGCATAATAGTCGCCCGCCATGGTGACCGTGGCGGCAGATGCCGATGCCGGAACTACCTGTGCACCTGCTCCGGGACTATTTGTAGTATATCTTTCAGTTTCCCCCTTATATTTGGAACATTGGGCAGAAACTAGTATCAAAAGTGCAAAAGAAGTGATTTTGAATAAGTTAAGCAGCTTCATAGCGCGATATTTCATTACACAGGATTTTAGGATTACGAAGCTATAACGGAGTTTTAGCCATAATATTTTGCACTTGAACAATTTGTGAGCGGTAATTAAACGCCAGATCCTCAAATCATCAGAAGGATTAAATTCCCAAACCAACGATCTGAGCCGGCAATGGTCTGCCGGGATATAAATCTTAACATTTTTAAAGCGGGTTTAGATATAAGTTGTATCACCATTGCATCGTTAATAACACTTGTGAACAAGAATAGATTCTGTCACTGAGCCGTAAATTCTAAATTTGCATGTACAACACGTTATCAATGACCGATCCTTTTGAGGCCCGCAAAAACACACAGGCAACTTTAATCACGGCAGCCTTTGCCGCGGGTATGATTTTGCTGATGTTCCTGCTTAAATGGCAATTGCCCATAATTCCCATTCCCGAAAAGGATGAAGGTATCCTGGTGGAACTCAATATTCCGGATGAACCTCCTGCAAAAGTGTTGGGAGGTGGTGGGGGCGGCGGTAATCCTGTACAGGCTACCGGCCAAAAAGGTACCGCATCTACTCCACCCGTTCCCGGCGTCAAAGAAGATGTAAAAGACATAGAAGAAGACGAGAAAGAAAAAACAACCCCGGCTATTTTAAAACCTGTTAATCCTAAGCCATCCGCGACAAAAATAGATGAGAACCACTCTGTTGTCAAAACACCACCTAAAGTCGTTATTGAGAATCCTGCTCCGGCCAAACCAAAAGCCGTTTTAGGAAAAACGGTTGGTGGTAACAGCAATGGTGGTGGTGCTGCTGAAAATTATGACAGGAGTGGCGGTGCTGGTAAGGGAACCGGCGTCGGTACGGGGAATGGTAATGCCGGTGGCTCTGGTGGTGGAAATGGCGGTGGCAATGGCACCGGTAGCGGAACCGGCAATGGCCCGAGAAAAGTAAGTGGTAACCGGGTTGTGATCAGCCCCAAGTCTATGAATGCGGGAGAGAACCTCAAAGGAAAAGTATTGGCTGAAATAAAAGTATCACCGGATGGTGTTGGAACATTTATAAGAGCCATCCGAGGATCAACCTATACCAGCGGCCCGGCGATAGATATCTTACAGGAATGGCTGAGAAGAAACCGTTTTAATAAAACAGAAGAAGAATCTGTAGTTGTATATGAATTCAATTTCCTCCTGGGAGGATAATAATAATATATACTGAATAAAAAAAGGCTGTCTCAAAACCAGGAGACAGCCTTTTTTTATTCAGGTAGCTGATGAAGACGGGTAGTGGTTTACCAGTTTGGCCTTTTTTTATTTTTGATATATCCTCGTGGCAATTAAATATATGAAGATGAAATATTTTAATCATTTACGGGCAGCCGTTTACAGTTTGGAAGGCCTTTTTTATTTTTGATGCCTCCTCATTTTTTTAGAGCAGGCTTAAACAATTAAAAATTGAAGCTGCCGGTAAATTACACTGCCTGATTTCCTGTTCTCTTATGCATTCCATTTAAATTTGCGGCGCATGACGTACGAACAAACTATTAATTACCTCTTTACAAAACTTCCGATGTACAGCCGCATCGGCAGCGCCGCTATCAAGGAAGACATCACCAATACCATTGCACTTTGCAATTATCTCCATAACCCGCAACAAAAATTTAAAAGCATCCATATCGCCGGTACCAATGGCAAGGGTTCTGTAAGTCATATGCTGGCTGCGATTTTGCAATCTGCCGGTTATAAAACCGGCTTATATACGTCGCCCCACCTGAAAGATTTCAGGGAGAGGATCAAAGTAAATGGTGAAATGGTGCGTAAGGAATTCGTGACAGATTTCACCGGGAAAATCAAACCGGCGATCGAAGAACTGGAACCCAGTTTTTTTGAGATCACAGTGGCTATGGCGTTTGACTATTTTGCGGAGCAATCTATTGATATAGCCGTCATTGAAACAGGTCTTGGGGGAAGGCTGGATAGTACCAATATCATAACTCCTGAAATCTCAGTTATCACCAATATCGGGTGGGACCATATGAATTTACTCGGTAATAGCCTTGAAAAAATAGCCTTTGAAAAAGCCGGTATTATCAAACAAAATATCCCGGTCGTTATAGGGGAAATCATCCCGCAAACAAAGCCTGTTTTTGAAAACGCAGCCAGTGAAAAAAACGCGCCGCTGGCTATCGCTTCGCAACTAAGAGAAGCTATGAACTGGGAATGGGAAAAAAATGAATTAATAGTTGAAGTAGCGATACAAGAGAAAACCGATCACAAAATTTATCATTTGGACCTCCCGGGCATTTACCAGACAAAAAACCTGCTGACGGTTTTAGAAACCTGCGCTCAATTGCAGCGAAAGGGATGGAAAATAAATGACGAACATATTCATACAGGGCTGCAACACGCAAAGAAACTAACGGGGCTGCATGGCCGCTGGGAGATTATTCATCACTCCCCGGTTATCGTACTTGATGTGGCACACAATGCTGACGGTGTACGGCAACTCATTGAACAGATCGAATTAACCGATCATACCCATGTTCATATTGTACTGGGCATGGTAAAAGATAAAGAAATAGAAAAAATATTATCCCTGTTACCACACACGGCCTTTTATTATTTTACGCAGGCGCATATACCCCGGGCCATAGATGCTCATCTGTTACAGGCAAAAGCCAGCGAAGCCGGACTTCAGGGAGCTGTTTACCCGGATGTTAATGTTGCTATCGCCGGGGCAAAAAACAAAGCCGGCAAAGATGATTTGATCATTGTCTGCGGAAGTGTTTTTTTAGTGGGAGAAGTGCAATAAAATCAGGAAACAGTTTTTACAATTTTATTTCTCCTAATTTCTCCAATGCATATAATATACAGGTAACATGCATCGACTGCAGAATTTTATTTTCCTTTATTAATTTCTTTACTTCAGCCACCGTCAGCAATTCTACTTCGATCTCTTCGTTGCCATCGAGGCTTTGCTCAGCTACCTTTTTACCTCCTCTTGCCAGGAACATGTGCAACAGGTTATTATTCGTAGAAGGATTGGCTGAAATTTTTCCAAGGTATTCGTACGACGAAAATTCGTATCCGGTCTCTTCCAGCAATTCTCTTGCGATAGCATCCTGGTTATTTTTATCGGAATTATCTACACAGCCACCCGGGATTTCAATGCAGGTCTCGCCGAGGGCATGCCGGTATTGACGCACCATGATTATCTTTCCATCTTCTGTAACCGGGAAGGCAGCCACCCAGGCCGGGAATTCATAAACATAGTAAGGTGAAATGATCTTACCGCCCGGCGAGAGGCAGGTATCCTTCCTGACAGAAAACCATAAATCTTTAAACAGATAATTGGATGAGAGCAGTTTCCATTTTAAATCTTTCACCGGTAGTATTTTTAATTTAGTGATTTTACTCCGTTAGTTCCAGCCCATTTTTTCACGCAGGCTCGTTATATGAGCAACATGATGACGTCCGTGCCAGGCGTACATTCCCAGGAGTGTCCAGAGCCGGATGGTCTTTTTCTGTTCAGGATGAAAAACGGTCCGGTTATTCCAATCCTCATCGCTTACACTTTTCAGTGCTTCATGCCAGCGGCTATGCAAAGCATGCAACAGTGTCAAAGAAATATTAATTGGCAATTTTTGTACATCATGCAATTCAGCCCATAACTTTTCTTCATACGGCTTGATGACCGGATTGTCTTCTGTCAAACCCAGTTTAAACCGGCAATACGCATTGATATGACTGTCTGCAACATGATGCACCAGCTGGTGCACGGTCCAACCACCTTCCCGATAAGGTGTTTGCAACTGTTGTTCATCCAGGTTCAACACGGCATTTTCAAGGTGAACCGGTAAGAATTTAAGATCGGCCAGCCATTCTATTTTCTGTTCAATAGAAAATGGTTGGGGTTCGTAAGAGCCTATGGGAAAACGTGGATCCATTGACATAGCGTGAAAATAATTATTTTAATATTTCCAATAATTCTACTTCAAACATGAGCGTTGCGCCCCCGGGAATATCACTGCCTGCGCCCCGGTCGCCATACGCCAATTCCGAGGGAATCCATAAACGCCAGTGACTTCCTTCTTTCATTAACGGAATAGCGATCTGCCATCCCTTTATCAAGGCCGTTAACGGCGCAGAAAAAGGTTGGTTTCTTTTGAATGAACTGTCAAATTCTTTTCCATCCAGTAAAGCTCCTTTGTAGTGCGCTTTTATCTGGTTGGAAAGTTGCGGTTGACGGCCGGTTCCTTCTTTTACTACTTCGTATTGCAAACCACCGGCAAGTTCTGTTACACCGGGTTTGTTCTTATTAGCTTCCAGGAATTCTTTTCCTGCTTTCTTTTGCGCTTCAATTTTATCCTGCATATATTCTTTAAGTTTATTTTTCAGACTCATAATAGGTGTACGATGTGTGATGTACGGCGCCCTGCATTTTAATCCTCTCTAAGCGTTTTTCCGGTTAAATGAATAAACACATCCTCCAGGTTAGCCTTCTTTACTTCCCTGGGTCTTTCAAAGCCGGTGCTTACCAGATCATCAATCAGTTTATCAGGCGTATTGAGTGCCGCGATGCGGCCGGAATCAATAATGGCAATCCGATCGCACAGGTATTCCGCTTCATCCATATAATGAGTCGTAATGATGACCGTAGTACCTTTTTGACGGATATCTTTTATCAGTTCCCACAAACTACGTCGCGCCTGCGGATCCAGCCCGGTGGTAGGCTCATCCAAAAAAATAATACGGGGTTGATTAAT
>JAOQAL010000087.1 GCA_025963615.1 Chitinophagaceae bacterium
AGTAAAAATAAAAAATTATGTATTCAACGGCTGCAAATAGTACATTTTGCCCTTCGGTATAATGAGTAGAACTTTCGTTTTCCTTATATAAAAAAAACCTTGAATTCGTCCCTATTTGGAGTAAGAATGCTGCCACACAATAGACCAAAAAAACAGATCCCAATCTTTGTTTTCTGTAAAAGAACAGCGCAGTTATTATGGCAGTTAGTTCGCAAAAAAATAATAAAAAATCTGTATAAAATACCTTTCGGCTTAGGGTTAATAAGTGATAAATTGCATGCCGCTACATAGTGTTGTTAAATTAGTTCTGACTCTTAAAAATGAAACTCAAAGATTTTGGCACTGGTCCCAGGCCATGCTTATAAAAGTTAACCTCGGTTTTTCTGAGAGCATTTTGTTCGGAGTCTCACGTGACCTAGTACACAAAAATGAATTGCTGAAGCGGGCCATTAAGCCTCGATCGGTTTTCTGCATAGGAAAGCTTTTGAGATGGCGAGGAATAAAAAACCAAACGAAATATAATGAACGCCGAAAAAAATATAATAGAGCGTCTTTTGGCTGTACACAAACCCTGAGATCATAAAGAAGGGAATAATGAGTATGGAATAGCAGAAAAGACCAGTGATAATCCAGAAAGCGGGGCTTTCTGATAAATTAAGTAACGGCTCTTTTATAAATAATTCGTAAAAATATACGATGCAGCAAGCTGCTATTACAAATAGTTCTGATGAAATAATGAAATCAGTAATGTGTTTGAGTTTTGTGGTGTCTGCATTGGTAAAATAAGCACGATAGAAAAAAAACAAAGCGGCAGTGACAAATATAAAAATATAAAATTTTAAAAATGATTTTATAACCGGGGAGACTAATACTAATTTTAAAAAGGTATAAAATACGATATACTCAATTAATGAGAAAATTACATTGGTGCTTTCCGTTAGTTTTTCGCGAAAAGAAATGTCATGGCAAAAGTATAATATGAAATATTCTGAAGTAACAAGAGTAAAAGAGGAGAGGCAATAGGTCAAAAAAAAACGGGATAGTTTTTGCTTTTTAAAGAAGTGGATAATGGTTCCAATAGCTATTAACTGGCACAATAGCAAAAAGTAATCCGTATAAAACATGGCCCGGCTTAGACTGAGCAGATTTTGAAATGCACTTTCATCCATAATACCGTGAAACTAACTTCGATCCAGCTAATATCACAAAATAATCGGATAAAGACCGGTAAGAAAAAAACGGTAAAAAATGGTGAAAAAACGGTTGGGAAAGGGGGTTTCTACTGTTTGTGGTTATTGGGGTAAGCTTGAATTTTAAATGCGATTTCTAAGTTTCCTTGTCAGTCTCTTCTTTCATAATCGCCAGGAACCATCACCTTATCCCGAAAATGAGGCACAAACATCCGTATTCCTATGAAAATGTGCCTGCTTTGCTAATACTTCTGGTGTTGAAGACTCCCCTGTATGGTTCGCATTGGCGTCAGGCTAATTTTTCAGTTTGTTATGTGCTATCAAGGGAGTAGAAATATAGCGTTGAAGTCACAATAACTAAGCCCCATCAAGGAACCGTCCGGAAAACAGCCTGTCCCGATTTTTTATCGGGAGGCTGTTATCCCGGCCGGCAGGGTTTTTCCGGATAGCCATCGGGACTTTTTTTGTCGCAGATCCCGATCCCTATCGGGAATTCTTTTTGGCCAAATAAAAAGCAAGTATTGGCGGAAAAATATTTGATCCAGATTTTTATTTTGCCAAAATAATTTTCACGCATAATCCTGTTCTGTAAAAATCAAGGGAGTAGCGATAAACTGCTGAAGTCACAGTAGCACAAAAGCCTCATCAGGGAACCGTCCGGAAAACGCGGCGTATTCGTTTTCCGGTGGCTTTTTTTGGTTACTTTTTTTTCCACAAAAAAAAGTAATAGAAAGAAATTGCTGATGATTAAGAAAGTTGCCTTGGCCAAACAACAAGAAAGGAAAAAGCAACCAAAAGCTCATTTGATATCCAAAGCTCAACGAGGATTTAAAAATGAATTGTGATCATATTGACCTTCGGTTTGTTTTAAAGCCATTTTTCCTTTTAGATCTGCCAAGTTTGCTTTTATACCCATGTGAAGATCTCTTGGCTTGACGCCAATGTGTATGTTCGGGAAACCAACTTACTGTAAAACGGAGATCACCGAAATCTATAAAACTTTGATGTAGCATCAGGTGGAATGCTGCAAAATTGATTTTTCGGTAATCAGAAAATAGGAAATTTTAGTCTGGGGCGGATTTTCTACAAGAGGACATTTATAAACGCAATCAGTAATCAGAGGGAGGATTTTGATAAGAACTTCAAGGGAAAAGGAATAACGGTTAGAGTACAAGGTAAAATGGGGCTTCAGCGGGGGATAGCAGATTTAAAAACGGGACTAATCAAAAGAGAAAAAGAGAAAGTTGACTGTCGGTACAAGATCGTCCTGGCTTTTCATAAGATATTGATGTAAGAACTTTCTGGACGGTATTTGGACATTGGATGGACATGAGAAGTATAGACGGGTGCATCCGGGTCAATCAACTTTCGGCTCCAAAAGTATGGCCACAGGGCCATGTGGACAAGAGCACTAATGCCTCATTTTATTTCATCGGTTTATACGGTAACCATCGTAAAATTAACATTTTAGGCCACGTAGTTGTTATGTAAAAACTACCTTATTATCTTAAGTAT
Organism: Chitinophagaceae bacterium; assembly: GCA_025963615.1. Classification (GTDB taxonomy): domain Bacteria; phylum Bacteroidota; class Bacteroidia; order Chitinophagales; family Chitinophagaceae; genus JAFDYH01. Next base: position 2,706 of record JAOQAL010000087.1, read on the forward strand.
CAGATACTCGTACTTTCCGCAAACCAGAAATCAAGTACTAATACTATGGGATATGTTGCAGGAATTTTCCATCTTGCACAAGGTTATTTTTAATTAAGTACCGTATTGATTCACTATTCATAATTCACTATCTAATGAAAAACTACGAACCGAACACAGTTATTAAAGTTGCTATTGCCGATGATCATGCCCTTTTCCGGACCGGAGTAAAAACTTCTCTCTCAAGCCGCAAAGACATACAAATGGTGGCTGAAGCTGAAAATGGGATGCAATTACTCAATCTGCTAAAACATGTGCAGCCCGATGTTGTTTTACTCGACATCACCATGCCGATTATGGATGGATTGGCTACCTTACCCGAGATTAAAAAATTATACCCCGGTATCAAGGTAATTATGCTGTCCATGCATAATGATCACTCCATGATTTCTAAAATGATGGAAATTGGCGCCAACTCTTACCTTACCAAAGAGTCAGGTTCTGAAATGATCTATGAGGCAGTAAAAGCCGTGTATGACCAGGACTTCTTTTTCAATGATCTTACAAACAAAGCCCTGCTGAGCGGCCTTCGCACCAAGCGGACAGCCGAATCATCTATGCCGATGGATGTACAGTTGAATGACAAGGAAGTAACCATCCTGCGGTTGATGTGCGAAGAAAAAAGCACAAAAGAAATCGCAGATATAGTAGACCTCAGTCCCCGGACGGTGGAAGCTATCCGCGATAAGCTTAAAACCAAAACCGGCACCAAGTCCATGGCAGGCCTTGTAATGTATGCCGTAAAAGCAGGGATTGTAGTTCAATAGTTTCATACATTCTTTATAAATAAGAAATGTCATCTTGCACCGTCAAAATACGGGGCCAGGTGACTTTTTGTTTTTATTTTCATGACATCAAATTACCTGCTGGCGCTCCTGGCAATAGTAATTGCAGGTAAACAGGCAGCAAAAAGCGGGTTAGTCCGTAGATCATCTTAGTAAGATTAAAAAGAACGAATGAATTTTATTTGCCTTGATGGAAAGTATTATCCCGCAGATCAACCGGTATTAAAGCATGATAACCGCGGTTTTCGTTATGGCGATGGCCTGTTTGAGACCCTGAAAATGCTTGACGGCAGGATTATCTTAAAGCATTTGCATTTTGAAAGATTGTTTTTTTCACTCGGCCTGTTGAAATATCAAGGGGCTGCTTTTTTTAACCAGGAGAAACTGGAGCAGGAAATGGTTCAGCTTTGCCGGAAGAATGAATGTGAAAAAGGGGCCCGCATCCGCCTTACCATATTCCGCGGCAACGGTGGATTGTCTGATGATAGCAAGGCACTGAACTATTTAATTGAAAGCTGGCCCTTGCATGAAGCGGCAAATAGTTTGAATGAAAACGGGCTAGATATAGGCATTTACCCCGATGCCCGTAAAAGTTGTGATCCGTTTTCGGGCATTAAATCGGCTAACTTTCTCCCCTACAGGATGGCCGCTTTATATGCTACGGAACGTCAATTAAACGATTGCCTGTTGCTGAATACCAAAGGAAATATCGCGGAAGCCACTATCGCGAATGTCTTTATAGTCCGTGAAAAAGTCATTTTGACCCCGGCATTAAGTGAAGGATGTATCAATGGAGTGATGAGAAGATGGCTGTTGGAAAAATTTAAGGAAACAGGATGGGCCTTCCAGGAGACGGTTATTACTGAACAGGATATTTTCTTAGCAGATGAAATTTTTCTAACCAATGCGTTACATGGCATCCGGTGGGTAAATAAGCTGGGGGAGAGGCGGTATAAAAACGAATGGACCAAAGTTATTTATAACAATTTTGTAAAAAGCTTGTTTAGTCCCGCTGGGCAATGTCATTAAAGGAGTTTAGCCACGTTGTGGCCTATCTAGCATCCAGCATCTAGGATCCAGCATCCAGTATCCAGCATCCATTACTTTTAATAATGATAAAGCCTGCCGTTTCTATTTTTTGGTTTCGCCGCGATCTGCGGCTGCACGACAATGCAGGCCTCTACCACGCCTTGAAGCAAGGCAAGCCCGTGGTGCCCATTTTTATTTTCGATAAAAATATCCTGGAAGAACTGGAGAACCGTACGGACAGGAGGGTGGAATTTATTTACCATTCGCTGCAGGAGATGCAGCAGCAATTGGTAAAAATTGGATCTTCCCTGGATGCACGGTATGGATCACCCGCAGAAATATTTAAACAACTGCTGCGGGATTATACCATAGAAAATGTTTTTATCAATCATGATTACGAGCCTTATGCACGGAAAAGGGATAAAGAAATTGAGGAGTTATTAAAAAGTAAAGGAATTTCTTTTCAAACGTATAAAGACCAGGTAATTTTTGAAAAGGCTGAAGTGGTAAAGGATGACGGAAAGGCCTATACGATTTTTACGCCGTATTCACGCAGGTGGAAAACGGTAGTCAATGATTTTTATCTTCGTTCCTACCCGGTGAAAACACATTTTTCCAATTTTTATAAACAGGCTACACGGGAAATTCCATCCCTGCGCTCTATGAATTTTAAAACAACCGATGAACCTTTCCCACCTAAAAAATGGAACGAAGAAATTATATCCAGGTACCCCGAGCGAAGGGACCTGCCGGCTATGGAAGGCACTTCGGGACTGAGCGTTCATCTCCGCTTCGGCACGGTCAGTATCCGGGAACTCGCCAGGGAAGCCGGAAAATTAAGTGAAACGTTTTTAAATGAATTGATCTGGCGGGATTTTTACCACATGATCCTCTGGCATTTTCCACATGTGGAAGGAAGATCCTTTAAGCCCGGTTACGATAAAATAATATGGAGAAATAATGAAAAAGAATTCAATGCCTGGTGTGAAGGAGCGACTGGGTATCCGATAGTGGATG
>JAOQAL010000106.1 GCA_025963615.1 Chitinophagaceae bacterium
GAAACATTCATGAAAACTAGTATAGAATCCTTTAACTGAAAATTAAATATTCCATTCACCGATCGTTTATCAAAGTTTTATCGTTGATTGTTTATTGTTCTGTAGTCAGACAGTTTTCCGCGTGTACTGAGTCTGCTGAAAAAGAACTACAAACTATAAACCAAAAACCATAAACTACTTAGGGCAATGATTTATTAGTTACACCACTGTCGTATGGTGGAACGCCCGCTGAAATCTCACCCGGTTCACTCACAATGCCATTTTCATCATGCACGTCCAGTGTTTTCTTCTCTTCATAAGGGCGCTTACCAATTAAAGCTTCTACATCGCTCTGGAATAAAACTTCCCGGGTCAATAAAGCTTCGGCCAGTTTTTCTACTTCGGCCTTTTTATCGGTCAGTAATTGCTTTGTTCTTTCGTAGGCCTGGTCAATGAGTTTTCGTACTTCCTGATCAATCATTTTCGCTGTTTCATCACTGTAAGGCTTTGTAAAATTATATTCACCCTGCTGCGGATCAAAGAAACTTATATTACCTACCTTATCATTCATTCCATAGATACTCACCATGGCATACGCAATCTTAGTAATTTGCTGAAGGTCGTTTTGCGCACCGGTTGAAATTTTATGAAAAAATATTTCTTCACTGGCACGGCCACCCAGTGTCATGCATATCTGATCAGTCAGCTGGTCTGTATTGTAGAGGTATTGTTCTTTCGGCGTGTATTGCGCATATCCTAATGCGGCAGTACCTCTTGGCACGATGGTAACTTTCAGCAGCGGATAAGCATGTTCAAGATACCACCCACAGACAGCATGACCTGCTTCATGATAAGCGATAATCTTTTTTTCCTCTGGTGAAATGATCTTGTTTTTCTTTTCCAGTCCACCAATAACGCGGTCTACCGCATCCTGGAAGTCTTCCATTTCCACCGCATCTTTGCCTTTACGGGCAGCAATCAACGCAGCCTCATTACATACGTTGGCGATATCGGCGCCGGCAAAACCCGGCGTTTGTTCGGCTAGTTTATGAATATCCAGTTTTTGGGATATTTTAATTGGTTTCAGGTGAACTTTAAATATCGCTTCGCGACCCACCATATCAGGTTTGTCAATGGTAATCTGCCTGTCAAAACGACCTGGCCTTAATAAGGCCGTATCCAATACATCCGGTCTGTTTGTTGCAGCCAACACAATGATTCCCGAATCGGTACCGAAGCCATCCATCTCAACAAGAAGCTGGTTCAGCGTGCTTTCGCGTTCATCATTACTCATCATTACATTCTTACCTCTGGCACGGCCAATAGCGTCAATTTCATCAATGAACATAATACAAGGAGCTTTTTCCCTGGCCTGTTTAAACAAATCACGAACCCGGCTTGCACCTACTCCAACAAATAATTCAACAAAGTCAGAACCACTCATGCTAAAGAAAGGCACCTGCGCTTCGCCAGCCATAGCCTTTGCCAGCAACGTTTTACCAGTACCTGGGGGGCCTACCAGCAACGCACCTTTGGGTATTTTACCGCCGAGTGCAGTATATTTTTTTGGATTCTTTAAAAAATCCACGATTTCCATAACTTCTACTTTCGCTTCATCAAGTCCTGCAACATCGGCGAAAGTGATATTTACTTTAGTGCCTTTATCAAATAAAGTGGCTTTTGATTTGCCAATGTTGAAAATACCGCCGGGGCCGCCACCACCGCCTGCGCCACCGCCCATTTTGCGCATAAATAAAACAAACAGCGCAATGAAAAGCAACACGGGCAAAAGCGTATTGAGAATCGGAAGCAACCAGTCTTTTTCCTGATCTACTTCATAATCAACCTGCTTGATGCTGGAATTTTTATCATAAAATTCCCGCATGTCTTTTTGAAAGTCCTCCCCGGTGATTTTAAAAAACATCTGGGGACCCTCATCACTCACTTTTCCGCTGGCACCATTCTTTAGTGCTTCCTGATATTTTGGGAGACTTTCTTTTTTCAGAAATACTCTGACCACATTCCTGTTGCTGACTATTACATATTTCTGAACATCCCCCGCAGAGACCATTTTCTTGAAATCATTGGGTGTTGTTTTCGCCATATTAGATGTAAACGAGCCACCGAATAACTGAAACCCGATCAATACTGCAAATATGATAGCATAGACCCAGTAAATGCTAAAGCGAGGCCCTTTGCGGGGCGCATCTTTATCATCTCCGGAAGGACTGTTATTGAACTTTGGCAGTTTTTGCCTTTCGTCTTTTTTTAATTGTTCCTGTGACATATTATCTTTTTCCCTGTGTTCCTGCTAATTAATGATTATTTATAAAAAATGTTCTTTTATCAAAATATTTAACAAAGTATCTTATCAATCACCATGTTCTTTTACATCCGCATCACTCCACATTTCTTCCAGTTTATAGAACCTCCTGTTTTCTGAAAGCATTACATGTACTACCACATTTACATAATCGATTAAAACCCAATGCAAAACCTGGTATCCTTCGTGCCGGTATGGGTTTTCGGCACATTGTTTTCGTACCTGTTCTTCCACAAAATCAGAAATAGCCCTTATCTGCGGCTGGTTACCCGCTTCGCAAATAATAAAGAAATCAGCCACTGCTTCTGGAATTTTTCGCAGATCAAGAGATATAATATGCTCTCCTTTTTTCTGCTGGATGGCGCTAATGATAGTTTTGATAATTTTCGAATTCCGCGTTAACCGTGCCGCACTTTTTTTACGGGTAGTGAGTAAAGCCAATTGTTCCAATAATCAAATTATTTTAGTGAATGAAATTTTCTGAAGCAACTTGTTTCTATTAAGAGACGAACGTCCGGTTATTTTATTTTATCCCTACCGGGATTAGTTTTATACCTACACGTTGCTGCTCCTGCCCAGCTATCTTTGTCAAAAATAGGAATTAATTGCAAGACAAGCCTATTATCGGCCCATTGGGTCAACCATTTATTGAACTGCAATCTATTGACAGTACCAATAATTATGCCCTTGCCTGTATCCGCAATGGTACTGCAGGGCATGGAACCACCTTTTTCGCCCATGACCAAACAGCAGGTAAAGGCCAGCGGGGACGAAAATGGGAAGCAGAAAAGGGGACAAATATCGCTGTAAGCATCGTGCTGCAGCCAAAGCCCCTGTTGATTTCCGAACAATTTCAGGTTAGTGCTTGCTTTGCCGTGGCCGTGCGGAAATTTTTCAGCCGCTATGCAGGCACGGATACAAAAATAAAATGGCCTAACGATTTGTACTGGCAGGATCGGAAGGCTGGGGGCATTTTGATTGAAAATATTATAAGCGGTAGACAGGAATCACATGATCCGGAATCAGGGAACCATGGCATGTCTGATACCCACGATTTTTTGTCCGGATGGAAATGGACGGTAGCCGGAATCGGAATCAATATTAATCAAACTCAATTTTCTGATGATTTACCTAATCCGGTATCGTTGAAACAAATAACCGGCAAAGACTTTTCTGCCTTGCATTTAACAAAAGAACTTTGCAGCATAGCCAATGACTATTTCAGCCAACTGATCCATGAAGGTTTTGAACCTATTTATAAGGAATATAATAATTCTCTTTACAAACTCAATGAAACAGTAAAACTAAAAAAAGCCAGTCATATTTTTCATACAATGATAAGAGGGGTTTCTACCAAGGGACAATTAATTACCTGCCATAATAATAAGGAGGAAGTCTTTGATTTTGGGGAAGTAAGCTGGGTGATGCCGTAAACAAAACCGGCACAGCGTGGCCGCACCGGTTTAACCCTTGTTCACCAAAAACAGCATTTATTTATTTTTCTTGTCGCGGAAGATTGTGAAATTCCTCGAAATGGTAAAGCTCCAGCGAAACCCTCCCTTACTCCAACTTTTAAAAGTGTGCGGAATAAAACGATTTTCTAATAGATCAGTAGCATTTGTAAAATTCAAATGGAATACATGGCCCGCTGTGAGAATTTCAAAACCGACGCCCAGCGCATCATAAAACTTTAATGGTACCACCTGTGAAGGATCAGCGAAGGTGTCTTTACTTTTCTGTGAGCGGAACGTGTGAAAATAGTCTGCAATAAAAATAAACCTGGAGGTAAGAGGTATTCTTACAGCGCCACCCAGTGCAAACAAATTTTTATCATCACCATTAATAACATAACCACGGGTTAAATAGGTCGGGCTCAATTGCAAGCTGATCTTTCCAAATTTCCTGGCGATCATTAACTGAATTACTTCACTGGTCCTGTCGCTGAATTTGCTGAACGAACTTTCAAGGCCGGGCGTGGTATCGGCTACCATAGACGAAACTACAGAATTAGCAAATAACGTTAATGAAAATGGGTGCCGTGAATCATTTTCCTGCTTCATAAACTGGTATTTTAAACCCAGTTCATATAATTGCGCGGGAGCATTTGGAGTTCCTCCTCCCTTGGCCCGGGCAAGGATTACGTTTAATTTATCGGTCAACCCTACCTGGACCCCTATACGAACATCATAGGCGCTTTCCAAACCAAAAAAAGGTTTAATACCACCATCATGTCCTGCAATATCACCAAATGCATGCGCAACCCTGAACTCCATAATTCCCTTTGGCAATACTTCCACTGTATTCGCATTAATGAGCTTCTGGGAGTGAAATACATTCATATCAGAAGATTCATCTGAATGCCATTTGGCAGCTTTTTTTTCTTTCGTTATCGATACGGTAGTATCATTTTGTCCAAAACAAATAAGTGGTAACAGGAATAAAAGGATAAAAAAAATCTTCTGCATAAGTAGGCTTTATTTAAAACAATAATCGGGAAACCGGCATTATCGGTTGCCTTCAGGCAACTTCTGCAAAAAAAATGAACCTATTTTTTATACGACGCGACTATTTCCTCTGCATGGGCTTTATTCTTTGGCCGGAGAAATATTTTTTCAACAACGCC
>JAOQAL010000150.1 GCA_025963615.1 Chitinophagaceae bacterium
AATATAATAGCAAATTTGTAAAAGTTCATTTTTTAGAAAATAAAGTTTCTAAATCCTGCTATTCTGAAGTTTAAGTATATAAACGATCAGGATAAACAAAATTGTATCAGGCGATTTTTTTTACCACCGTTTTCTTTTTGGGTTGCTTTGCCTTTATTTCTTTTTTTCGTGGGTAATTTCCTTCAAACAGGCACCGTAAGCCGCGGCGTGATCCGCAGCCTTCCACTTCTTTCATCGTCACGGAGGAAGGCGAAAAAGTAAATTGCAATACACAAGGATCACCACCTGCCCGGTACACAGCCGTAGTGGAAGATGTCAAAACCGCTTCCCCTTTAAGTTCGCCGGTACACTCTCCATTATTTTTTTCAAAGTGAACAAAGAAAACAACCTTGCCGGGTTTGCGGGTATCCCGGATAGATATATAGTCTGTTTTATTTTTTACATAATCCGCGGAGAACTTATTTTTCCTGGGCAAGGTATCAATGGGGTTGGTCACTTCCGCCGGCTTTTCATCCAGCGCATCCGTCATGATCAACATAAATGATTTCGATTCTGAATTAAAGACGTATACATCTTTCCCTTCACTCAGGCTGCCATCACCATTTTTGCGCTGAATGCTTTTTGTAATGGTATAATTTTTATCAATTAGCGCTGCCTGTTGCGTAGATACATATTGATCAGGAACCAGGAATGCCATGGATCCGGAATATTTATTATTCTTATCAAAACATAAAATGTACGCCGCCTTTTTAGTGCCCAGTACCGCTTTGGCCAGGAGATAATTTTCTTTTTTCTCGATGCCTGCTTTTCCTATCGCGTAAATTTTCACCTTAACGCCTTTCCCAAATGCTTTGGTAAAAATGCTGTCGGGCACAAATTGTGTAAATATTTTGTAGCTAATAGATAAGGAATCTGAATTTTTTTTGTTGATAAGGGTATCAGTAAGCCGGTAGGGTAGTGTGAGAGGTTCAAACGCTTCTATAAAATCAGTGACCTCCACCTTTTCGTCTCCCGCCAGGGAAGCTTTCTTCTTTTTACAGCCAAAGAAAAAGACAGCCAGTAGCATAATAAAAAGTAGTCGATTGATATAAAGCATATTGAAAAAGTTGAGCTATTTTAACACCGAATGTAGCCCTTTCCGGTTGCGCATCAAAGAAATAGGATTTGACGAATCAAAATATTTTTTTAGATTTGTCTAAATTTTAATTTAGAGATGTTGAATTATTCAACCAGTGAAGAGAACTACATAAAAACAATTTTTCATCTTCAGGTAGACAATGATACCGTTACCACCAATGCCCTGGCACATGAATTACTGACGCGCCCCGCTTCCGTAACAGACATGATGAAAAAATTAAAAACCAAAAAGCTGGTACAATATCAGCCTTATAAAGGTTTCCGGTTAAATATGGAAGGAAAGAAAGTAGCGTTGTCCATTATCCGCAGGCACCGGTTGTGGGAATTCTTCCTTTCAGAAAAACTGAAGTTTGATTGGGATGAGATACATGATGTAGCGGAAGAACTGGAACATGTGAGCAGCAGGAAACTGGTGGATAAACTGGATGAGTTCCTGGGCTATCCTAAATTTGATCCGCATGGTGACCCCATACCGGATGTTCATGGAAAGATGGAAAACTTTCAACGGGTTAGCCTTTCAGCATTACCGTTTAATACCCTTGCGGAAGTTTGCCTCGTCAGCAATCAGTCATCCGGGATGCTTGAAGTGTTACGCCATAAGAATATTGCTATCGGCACGAAACTCGAAGTAAAAAAGAAATTCGGATTCGACAATTCATTGGAAATAAAAATACGTCAGCAGGCGCCAGTCACCATCAGTGAGCAACTGGCAAAAAATATTTTTGTAAAATATGGCTCGTAACGGAAAAACGGATATTCATAAATCATTAAGCGAAGTGCATGAAAGTGTTGATACCACATCAACACACCGTCCGGTCTGGCGGCGGGTACTTGCTTTTTTCGGACCGGCTTACCTTGTAAGCGTAGGCTATATGGATCCGGGCAACTGGGCTACTGATCTGCAGGGGGGAAGCAAGTTTGGCTATACCTTGATATGGGTATTGCTGATGAGTAACCTGATGGCCCTGTTGCTGCAAAGCCTTTCGGCCAGATTAGGAGTGGTAAGGGGAAGAGACCTGGCACAAGCCAACCGGGAAACTTATCCAAGGCAGGTGAACTTTGCCTTGTATGTTCTGGCAGAAATCGCCATTGCAGCCTGTGACCTCGCGGAAGTGCTGGGGATGGCTATTGGAATACAATTACTCACCGGCATTCCTCTGTTGTATGGCGTTCTGATTACCGTATTGGATACATTTCTGCTGTTGCTGCTGCAACGACTCGGTATGCGTAAAATGGAAGCTTTTATCATTGGGTTGGTAGCCGTTATCGGGCTGTCTTTTTTGACCGAGATCATTTTGGCAAAACCCGATTTAGGAGAGGTAATAACAGGATTTGCACCCCACATTCCCTCAAATGAAGCACTCTACATCGCGATTGGAATCATTGGAGCTACCGTGATGCCGCATAACCTTTATCTGCATTCCGCTTTGGTACAAACCAGGAAGATAAAAAGAGATCATCAAGGCATTAAAAGAGCCTTGCGCTTAAATTTTATAGATACTACGATTGCATTGAACCTTGCTTTTTTTGTTAATGCCGCGATTTTGGTACTTGCCGCGACCGTCTTTTATAAATCGGGAAGAACAGATGTCGGTGAGATAAGAACCGCCCACGAATTACTGGATAATTTATTGGGGTCCAAATGGGCGCCCCGGTTATTTGCCGTTGCCCTCATAGCGGCTGGCCAAAGCTCCACGATTACCGGAACATTGGCGGGCCAGATTATAATGGAAGGATACCTGCGGTTACGGATTAACCCCTGGATCAGAAGGTTAATGACAAGACTTATCGCTATTATTCCGGCGGTGATAGTGATACTGGTAAATGGAGAAAGTAATATTGACAGCCTGCTGATACTGAGCCAGGTAATCTTAAGCCTTCAGTTGGGATTTGCTATCATACCATTGATACTTTTTGTAAGTGATAAGAAAACAATGGGAGCTTTCGCCATTAAGCCACTCACAAAAATGGCCGCATGGATCGTTACCGGCATACTTGTTTACCTCAATATGCGTATGGTCAGTGAACAAGCCTTGGCTTATTTTACCACATCGGAAAACCTCTTTTGGAAAACGGTGATAATTATAAGCGGTGTTATCTTTATAGGGTTATTGGTAATTACATTAGTATATCCGATGCTCAATAAACGTCATAGAAATGTTGTGGTGCAGGTACATCCTGAAGCAAAAGAACTTGACCAGTTTACAAAACCACAATATAAAAGAATAGCCGTAGCGCTTGAATTTGGTACCAAGGATGAAGTTTTACTCTCTCATGCCATTGGCCAGGCAAATAAAGACAGCTCTTTTATCCTTGTTCATATCGTAGAAAGTGCGTCAGCAAGAATTTTGGGAAAAGAATCCGATGATCTTGAAACAAGAAAAGACCAGGAACACATTGATTTTTATGTAGACCGGATAAAAAAAATGGGATATGAAGCAGTTGGCATATTGGGATTTAACAACCGTTCAAAGGAAATTGTCAGATTAGTGAAAGAAAATAAAACCGATATGCTTGTTATCGGTGCGCACGGACATACCGGCTTCAAAGACTGGCTTTATGGAGAAACCATCGAAGCGGTTAGACACGAATTAAAAATACCCGTGTTGGTTGTTCATGTATAAGATTCGTCACCTTATGCCTCATTCGTTGCCTTGGAGCCATTGCGTACAAGATGCTTAAAACGGCTAAACGTTTCCGGTTTGATACTGAGATAGGAAGCGAGAAATTTTTGTGGCACTCTTTGTAAAAGTTCTGGATTTTTATTTACAAAACTGATAAACCGCTCCCTGGGAGAATGTTTTGTCAACCGCATCTGCCAGCGGTCCTTCACAACCATGGTATAAGTTATGATGAGACGCCCGAGATGTTCCATTTTTTTTGACGAGTCATAAATCTTTTCAAGATCATCGTAGGTAATGGAAACAACCGTAGTAGGTTCAATAGTCTCAATGGTATATTCCGACGGTAGCCGGCTATGATAAGATTCCTGGGAATGCATGATGTGATTTTCGAAAGATATCTGCGT
>JAOQAL010000157.1 GCA_025963615.1 Chitinophagaceae bacterium
TGGACGATGATGAATCGATCCGCTCTTTGCTGCACCAGGAACTGGGCGATGCCGGCTATATCATTGAAGAAGCAGCGAATGGCAAAGAAGCGGTGGCAAAGGTGCGGGCACAAAAACCGGATCTTATTATCCTGGATATCATGATGCCGGAAATGAATGGGTTTGATGTGGCTGCCGTGTTAAAAAATGATCCGCAGACCATGGATATACCCATTATTGTACTATCCATTGTGCAGGATAAGACCAGGGGATTCCGCATCGGCGTAGACCGGTATCTTACCAAACCCATTGATACCAATCTTCTCTTTAGCGAAATTGGCAACCTGCTGGAGCAAGGCAAGTCGAAGAAAAAAGTAATGGTAGTAGATGAGGACAGCGGTACCGTCAATACCCTGACGGAAGTTTTGAAAGCCAGAGGTTATAATGTAGTAGAATCCGATGGCAAGGAATTGGTTGAAAAAGCTATCGCTACGCAACCTGATATTATTATCATCAATTCATTGCTTTCCGGCAAACAGGAAATTGTCCAGACGCTGCGGTTTGAAAAAGGGTTGGAGAATGTTCTCTTTCTCGTTTACCAGTAAATAAAAAAAATAACAGTATAAATCATGTCACAGAAAATATTAATTGTAGATGATGAAGCACATATCCGCATGCTGATTGAGCAAACACTGGAAGAGCTGGAAGATGAAGGGGTAGAATTTTTTGCGGCGGAGAATGGCGAAAAAGCACTGGAAATTATTCAGGCGGAAAAACCCAATCTTGTTTTCCTGGATGTGATGATGCCCAAAATGAATGGCATGGAGGTTTGCCGCCGGGTTAAGAAAGAACTGGCCTTAGATGATGTTTTTATTATCCTTCTCACCGCCAAAGGCCAGGAGCTGGACAGGCAAAAGGGTCAAGAAGTAGGTGCAGATATATACATGACCAAGCCCTTTGACCCAGAAGCTATACTCAATAAGGCCAGGGAGGTATTGGATTTATCCGTTTAATTCGTGGAAATTATTCCGGTACTACCGTAGATTTTTAGAGATTATGGCAAGAATCAACCTTAAAAGCATTTTCAACAAGAAAAGCGATGTATTGCCCTTGCTGATTTCATTATCAGCGCAGATCCATACGCGGTTCATGGTGACTGATGAAAATAGAAATATTTTATACACTAATGATCCGCCACTGCCAACGCATGAATTTTTACTAACGACGGAAGGCGAAACATCAGGCTGGGTACAAGGCGATGAAAAATCGGTCTTCATTGCTGATTTTTTAAATCACCTGATACAAAAAGAGAGCGAGAAAAAAAAGTTAGGTAAGGAGATCTTAAGTTTATACCAGGAGTTAAACCTGATATTCAATTTTAGTGAAAAGCTGGCCCAGACTATTGAGCCCGCCGCCATTGCCAGGATAACGCTTAATCAAGCCAGTCATTTAATACGGTCTGATAACGGGGTAGTGCTTTTGTGGGATGAATCCAGTAAACAAATTGAAGCCGTAGCTTCCCTGGGCGAATCTTTTTTCAGCCAGGAAAAAATAAACAAGGACATCAGTCTTTTACTGAAAATCGCCTTAAGCGGTCAATCAGAAATTACACATGATATTGCCATATTAACGGAAGAAGGCATTATTTCTGATAACGTGAAGTCCATTATATATGGAGCTTTAAAAGTAAACCACCGGATAATGGGCGCCATTATTCTGGCCAGTCATGAGAAGCTGCAATATTCCGCTGCGGATCTAAAACTATTAACTACGCTTGCCTTACAATCTTCTTCCGCTATAGAAAGTGCGATGTTGTATGAAAAAAATATCCGGGAGGCCCGCGAAAAGGAAGAAGCCATGCGCCGCATTTATGAAGCCACCAACCGCTTTGTTCCATTTGAATTTATCAAGTCGCTGGGGCATCACCGGATCACGGATGTAAAATTGGGCGACCAGGTTGAAAAAATTGTAACGGTTCTGTTTTCAGACATCCGGGATTTTACCACCTTATCTGAACGGATGACTCCATCTGAAAATTTTAGTTTTGTACAATCGTTCAGTGAAATGATGGGGCCGGTAATTGGGAGGCATCATGGTTTTATCAATCAATATCTCGGCGATGCCATCATGGCCATCTTTCCTGGCAATGCTGCCGATGCATTACAGGCGGCTGTTGAAATTCAAAAAGCGTTGCAACAATTCAATGTAAAAAGAAAATCAGAGAACCTTCTCCCGGTACAGATTGGTTTAGGTCTGCACACAGGTCCGCTTATTATGGGTATTATCGGCGATAGGGAACGGCTCGATGCAGCCACAATTTCCGATACGGTTAATACGGCTTCGCGCCTGGAAAGTCTTACTAAATATTATAAAGCCGGTATTATTATCAGTGAAGCCGCTTTGCAACAAATCGAGGAGCCGGAAAATTTTCATTTGCGATATCTCGGCCAGGTACAGTTAAAAGGCAAACAGGCGGCTATTGGTATTCATGAATGTTTCAGCGGCAATGAACCACACGATTTTAAACATAAACTGGAATCGCTTCCAGCTTTTAAGGTTGGCATGAAATATTACCTGGATAGATCCTTTGAAAAAGCCGGTAATACATTTCAAAAAGTGGTGGAATCCAACCCGGCTGATCTGACCGCTAATTTCTTTTTAAATAATGTGAACCGCTATCTGCAGCAGGGTGTGCCTGAAAACTGGAATGGCGTAGAAGAGATGCTTAATAAATAAAGCGGGAACTATTGAAAAATACAATATGAAAAAGGCATCCATCCTATTCTTTTTTGTTCTTTTTCTGATTACCCGTCTGGCATCACAAACACTTATGGTGGCTGGGATCTTATATTAACTGTGCACTTGCAGTTCTTAACTCGTTTTACAATGTCTGCGGATTAAAGACCATCAACAGGCTTTAAAACAAACCAAAGGTCAATATCACCACCATTCATTTTTAAATCCTCGTTGACGTTTTGGTTGCTTTTTCCTTTTTGTTTGGCTAAGACAACTTCCTTAACTATGGGCAATTTCTTTCTATTACTTTTTTTTGTGGAAAAAAAAGCAGTCCCGATAGGGATCGGGATCTGCGACAAAAAAAAGCCACCGGAAAACGAATACGCCGCGTTTTCCGGACGGTTCCCTGATGAGGCTTTTGTGCTACTGTGACTTCAACGCTATATCGCTACTCCCTTGAAAGCGCACAACAAACTGGAAATTAGCTTGACGCCAATGCGGTAGTCACCGGGATCTGTGACAAAAAAAGTCCCGATGGCTATCGGGAAAAACGAATATGCCCTCCCGATAAAAAATCGGGACACTGTTTTCCGGACGGTTCACTGACGGCGCTTCTGTGCTCTACTGTGATTGTCCCCGATAGGCA
>JAOQAL010000165.1 GCA_025963615.1 Chitinophagaceae bacterium
TCAAAGGAATCGTTGTGGGTCTGACAAAAACCGATGTGGTATTAAATATCGGTTTTAAAAGTGATGGTCTGGTATCGTTGAATGAATTCCGCGATTTACAAAACCTGGCTGTTGGTGATGAAGTAGAAGTCATGGTGGTTGATAAAGAAGATCGTGATGGTCACCTGAACCTTAGCCGCAGACAAGCCCGTGTTACCCGTGCATGGCAAAGAATTGTTGAAGTTCACAAAACCGGGGAAGTTATTACCGGGATTGTTACCAGCAAAACAAAGGGTGGATTGATCGTGGATGTATTCGGTATGGAAACATTCCTGCCAGGTTCACAGATTGATGTGAAACCTGTAACAGATTATGATCAGTTTGTTGGTAAGACCATGGAATTCAAAGTTGTAAAAGTCAATGAAACGATCAAGAATGCCGTAGTATCTCATAAGGCCCTTATTGAAAGTGATATTGAAGCACAACGTGCGGAGATTATCAGTAAACTTGAAAAAGGCCAGGTGTTGGAAGGTACTGTTAAGAACATAACAGATTTTGGAGCCTTTATGGATTTGGGTGGTCTGGATGGCTTGCTTTATATCACGGATATATCATGGGGACGTATTTCTCATCCGACTGAAATACTGAAACTTGATCAGAAGATCAACGTGGTAGTACTGGATTTTGACGATGAAAAAAAGCGTATCAGCCTGGGTCTGAAACAGCTTACGCCGCATCCATGGGATGTGCTTCCTGGAACTATTGCTGAAGGTCAGATAGTGAAGGGTAAAGTAGTAAACATTGAAGATTATGGTGCATTCCTGGAAATATTGCCTGGTGTTGAAGGTCTTGTTCACGTAAGTGAAATTACATGGGCCAACACGCCGATTAATGCGAAAGAATTTTTCAAATTAGGCGATGAGCATGAGGCTAAAGTGGTAACACTTGATAAAGACAACCGGAAAATGAGTTTGTCTATCAAACAACTTACACCGGATCCCTGGAGTGATATCGAAACCAAATTCCCTGTCAGCAGCCGTCATAAAGGTTTGGTGAAAAACATTACACCTTATGGTGTATTTGTTGAACTGGCTCCTGGTATCGGGGGTATGATTCACATCAGTGATCTTAGCTGGTTAAAACGGTTTAATCATCCTTCTGAATATACAAAAGTGGGGGAGCATATTGATATCGTCATTCTCGGTATTGATAAAGAAAACCGCAAATTGCAATTAGGACATAAGCAACTGGAAGAAGATCCCTGGAATACTTTACAGGATACATTCGCTATTGGAAGTATTCATGAGGGCACGGTGATCCGTCGTGATGATAAAGGTGCCATTGTTCAGTTGCCTTACGGTCTGGAAGGGTTTGCTCCAAGCCGCCACCTTGCAAAGGAAGATGGTAAAACTGTTGGCGCCGATGAAGCTACGCAGTTCATGGTAATTGAATTTGACCGGAATGAAAAGCGTATTGTACTTTCTCACACCAGAATCTGGGAGCAGGTAGCTGCAACTGAAAAAGAATCTGTAAGGAAAGAAGCAAGGGTAGAAGCTGATAAAACCAAGAAAGCCGTTAAGAATATCCAAAGCAAGGTTGAAAAAGCTACTTTGGGAGACTTAGGCGTGCTGGCGGACCTGAAGAAGAAGATGGAAAGTGGTGAATCAGAAGAACCTTCTGAGTCCAATTAATAGATACTGATTTTTGCAAAGCTCCCCGGCGAACGGGGGGCTTTTTTTATGAAAAAAACTAAAGATGCCAATCGCGGGTATTTTATTAAATTGGGCTGGAGTTTGATAGGTGTAATATATGAGTAAGATGATCGAACGATTAAAAAGGATCCGGATAATACGGGCGATTGTGTATACCATAGTCGGATCAGTTTATTATCCTGCCCTGGTATGGGTAAATAAGTTAAAAGTTTCCGGCACGGAACATATCGAAAAACTTCCCCGGCAGAATGTTTTGTTTGTCAGCAACCATCAGACCTATTTCGCTGATGTCATCGCCCTGCTCCATGTTTTTTGTGCTGTAAAGTGGAACAAGAAAAATAAACTGGGTGTTCCTTATTACCTGTTGAACCCTTTTACCAACGTACACTATGTAGGTGCTGCAAAAACGCTGGAAAGCAGCTGGCTTGCCCGCCTTTTTTCGCTGGCGGGAGCTGTTTCGGTAAAGAGAACATGGAACCGGGATGCTAATGAGGAAAGAAAAGGGCTTGATACTTCTGATATACGTAAAATTGAAAGAGCCTTAAATACGAGCTGGGTCATTACGTTCCCACAGGGTACTACTACTCCGTTTGCGCCTGGGCGTAAGGGAACTGCATTAATTATCAAGCATACCCAGCCTATTGTAATTCCTGTTGTGATTGACGGATTCAGTACGGCTTTTGATAAAAAAGGTATACGCTTTAGAAAAAAGGGAACACGGCTTTCCATAACTTTTAAAGAACCGATGGCTATTGATTATGATGCTCCTGCTGAAAAGATCCTCGCGGATATTATGGATGCGATAGAACAGAGTAAATCGTTTATGCCTGGGAACCCGTCACGGGAGAGAACCAAAATGTAAAACAGGAACTTTAAAGTCAAACATCCAGCATCCAGTATCATCCAGCTTCTACTCTTTAGTAAACAGCGCTTTCAACTCCAGCGCATCATCGGGTTTCATTTTGCCACCGAGGATCAATCTTATTTGCCTTCTTCTTAATGCGCTTTCGAAAAGCTTTTTTTCTTCTTCTGTATCAGGAGTAAGTTGCGGCACTGTTTGTGGTTGACTGTTATCATCCAAGGCTACAAACGTATAGTAAGCTTCGTTGCTTTTATATTTAATTCTTTTTTTCAGGTCTTCGCCCCAGACTTTCAGGTGTACTTCCATGGAAGTCGTAAACGCCCTTGACAATTTTGCTTCTATATGTACTACATTTCCCAGGCGGATGGGATTTTCAAAGGAAATATTGTCGACCGAAGCGGTGACTACGGGTGCATTGCAATGTTTTTGTGCAGACAGCGCTGCTGCAATATCCATCCAGTACATCAGTCGGCCTCCCATCAGGTTTCCAAACACATTGGTATCATTTGGTAATACTAATTCCGTCATAATTATTAAACTTTCAACTGGTTTCTTGACTTCCATGCTTTAAATTTCAACAAAGATAACTAGAAGCGGCAAGCTGCGAGCTGTGAGCTGCAAGCTACAAGCTGTGAGCTGTGAGCTACGAGACCGATAGATCAGGAACTTTCTTAAGTCTCGCAGCTCGTAGCTTGCAGCTCGCAGCTTTCCTATAGTTCTGTAACTTTTTTAAGTCTCGCAGCTTGCAGCTCGTGGCTCGTAGCTTACTTTTGTGTCGGTCTAAATAGTTGCAATGAATCCAGGTTCAGAAATTTCTTTTGATAATACCGAGTTTGCATTTCAATACAAATCTGAAAAAGAGCTCCGGAAAGCTGATTTTCTTTTTTCTTCAATGAGTCATCCGTGGCTGGTTACACTGGGAACCAGCATTACACCCTGGGCTATCAGGGCCGGTTTACCGATTAATAGAATTATCAGGGATACCATTTTTGCCCAGTTCGTTGGCGGTGAAACGCTGGAAGAAACGGCTATGGTCGCAAAAAAACTGGAAAAGTATCATGTAGACGTGATACTGGATTACGGCGTGGAAGGAAAAGAAGGAGAAATAAATTTTGATAATGCCTGTAACGAATTTATCCGCGTTATCAATTATGCCTCATCGCAAAGGAATATACCTTTTATGAGTATTAAGGTTACCGGATTTGCAAGGTTTGCCCTACTCGAAAAATTAGATGGAATGATGTCGGCAGGCAAGAGCACGTTGATGAAGCGTTACCTTCAGGCCATTGACAGCCTGGCTGCAGAGGAAAAAGAAGAGTGGCATCGTGTCCGTCACCGCATGATGCGGATTTGTGAAACTGCCGCAGAAAAAAAAGTTGGCGTTCTGGTGGATGCGGAAGAAACCTGGATACAGGATCCGGTTGATGCCCTGACTATTCTTATGATGGATACATTTAACAAAGGAAGACTTGTTGTTTATAATACAATCCAGCTTTATCGTCATGACCGGTTAAAATTTTTAACCGATTCACATGAAGCAGCAGCGGAGCGGAATTTTATTTTGGGTGCTAAATGCGTACGCGGCGCTTATATGGAAAAAGAAAGAAGAAGGGCGGAAGAAAAAAATTACAAATCTCCCATCCAGCCTGATAAAGAATCTACCGACCGGGATTATAATGCCGCCATTGAATTCTGCCTGGCTAATATTGAACGGGTAGGGTTAATCGTGGCATCGCATAATGAACACAGCAATTTGTATGCAACGGAATTAATGCAAAAGAGTAATCTGCCTTTAAATCATCCACATATTCACTTCAGCCAATTATACGGGATGAGTGATAATATCACTTTTAACCTGGCACACGCCGGTTGCTGCGTGAGTAAATATTTACCTTTCGGCCCCATCAAAGAGGTAATTCCTTACCTGATGCGCAGGGCGCAGGAAAACACATCGGTAAAAGGTCAGACCGGGAGAGAGCTAGGACTGATAAAAAAAGAACTTCAGCGCCGGAAACCCTGATATCATAATGTAATTAAAATTATCATTCGAAATTACCCGTAAAAACTGTTCTGGTATTATTGTTGAAGCTTAAGAATGGAAACCTTCAGGATGGGGTAATTAACGTTTTATTAAGTTTCCAGGAAGAACAGTTTCACAATTAATTTTTTTGACATTGTACTTATCAGCAAGTTATTTTTCAATATTCAGTGAATATATCAGCATTCTTATTTTCATCTGCCTGCCTGTAGTAGTATTGTCTGCCATATTGGCCATCTGGCTTCATTACCGGCAAAAGAGAAGAAAGGCGTTGCAGGAAACAATCGCTGATGATTCAAAGGGTATTTCTTTCTACCTGGCGGATAAGGCTTCGCATTCAATAACCATGTCGCCATTAGCTCCCGAAGATAAAATTGGTTTAGTAAGGGAATGCCGGAAACAATTAAGAAAGAGTAAAGCGAAATTTATGGCGTTGAAATCTGATTTTGCCAATGTATTAAAAAACATGGCTGCCACCGGAAATTCACCTGAAAATAATAGTCCTATGCAAAGCCTGAATGAAAAAATAACGGCTTATGAGAGACAGATTACTGATCTGCAAAAAAAACTGGAAGTACTTGAAACCGTGGTTCCGGTTCAGGATGAAAGGTATTACCTGCGGCAGGTGTTAAAAGAAAAGGATAATGAAATAGAGCATTTAAAGGCGGCTACTGATAAACCTACCGGAAGCGTTTTGCAACCGCCCACCCATGATTTTACCAGCGATCTGGAAATACAAAAAAAGCTGGAACAGTTACAACAAGAGAATGTGGAGTTGACTAAAAAAGTTAATGAAAAGGAGAAAGAACTTGCTAAAAACAAGGAACTCCTTGACTATATTCATAAAGAACTTTTGAAAAATAAAACAAGGGAGATTGCGGCACAATCTCTCTCGTAAAACAAATGTCTTTTCTTAACAGGTTATTTCCCCATCCGGAGTAAGGACAAATATTCCTGGCTCTGGTAGTATGTTAAACCGGGCGATACATGTTTTTTCCAAAGTCCTGCCAGGTCATTGGTTGTTTTCAGTTCTTCTATCTCCGGCAACACTTTAGTTGTAATTATATCTGCAATTTCCTGTTGGGCTGATTTTGCTGATTCTTCGTTGTCGATCGTCCACCATTTAGCCTGGCGATGTTCGGAATAATCACCGATGTTCTTTACAAAATGACGTTGCAGGTAACCCGGAAGGCTCATGTCGTCAAGATAGGTAAGCTTTGATGAGGCAATCTCGATGTTGACGGTCGTTTTCAATATTTCTTCTGTTGAATCAATTGTGTTTTGAACACAGATGTAATAGGTGAGATCTTTGTTAGAAAAGGAAAAGATGTTTGAATTTTTCCTGAAACGCCGGGGTTTCAGCACGGTGTTTAATTTGTCAAGAATGTTCTTCTTGAAATTGGAGGACTTCATAGTATTAGCTTTTAGATAGTGTTTCGGATAGACTGACACCAAATATAATACATAGATTTGGTAAAGACAATGGTCTTCAAAAAAATGTGAGGGTGGCTGGCCCGGTATTTCCCCCATAATCTGAACAAGTTCCGTTGAGCAAATTCCAAATTCCATTTACCTTGCATTCATGCAGCAATACCTTGATCTTCTTCAGCATATCCTCAATACCGGAGTGCATAAAAGCGACCGTACCGGAACGGGTACCCGAAGCTGTTTTGGTTACCAGATGCGGTTTGACCTGCAAAAGGGTTTTCCCTTAGTAACTACCAAGAAGCTACATGTGAAAAGTATCATTTACGAGTTGCTTTGGTTTTTGCAGGGCGATACCAATATTAAATACCTGAAGGAGCATCAGGTACGTATCTGGGATGAATGGGCCGATGAGAACGGGGATTTGGGTCCTGTCTATGGCAAACAATGGCGAAGCTGGGAAGGAGCGGATGGCAAGGTAGTGGACCAGATAACGGACCTGATTCAGCAAATAAAAAAGAACCCGGATAGCCGCCGGTTAATTGTGAGTGCGTGGAATGTTGCAGATCTACCGAAGATGGCGTTAATGCCTTGTCATACTATTTTCCAATTCTACGTGGCAGATGGAAAATTAAGCTGCCAGTTATACCAGCGGAGCGCCGATGTGTTCCTGGGGGTTCCTTTTAACATCGCCTCTTATGCTTTGCTTACTTTGATGATTGCCCAGGTTACGGATCTCGAGCCCGGCGATTTCATTCATACTTTTGGCGACGTGCATATTTATAACAACCATCTGGAACAGGTGAAACTGCAGTTAAGCCGCAAGCCATTTTCACTGCCGGAGATGAAACTCGATCCTTCCGTAAAAAATATTTTTGATTTCAAGTTTGAAGATTTTACCCTGGTAAATTATGAAAGTCATGCAGGGATTAGAGGGGTGGTGGCGGTTTAAATGTAAAATGCAGAATGTAGAATATAAAATTTAAAATGGATGAAGAAGCTGCTTGACGGAAAGTAAAATGTAAAATGCAGAATGCAGAATATAAAATTTAAAATGGGTGAAGAGGCTGCTTGACGGAAAGTAAAATGTAAAATATAAAATGGGTGAAGAGCCACGGAAATGTGATCTTGAAGACAGGCTTGTGAAGTTTGCAATAATAGTACTGGGAGTTTGTGACCTTTTACCAAATACAAGAGCGGCAAATAATCTTGAATATCAATTGTCAAAAAGTGGAACAGCGCCCGCTTTGATGTATGGTGAAGTACAGGCAGCTGAATCGCGAGCTGATTTTATTCATAAAATGAAAATTCTGCTGAAAGAATTAAGAGAAACAAGGATTTCTTTGAGAATAATCAATGAGAAACCGGTTATAAAAGATGCAGTAGTTGAAGCAGCATTAAAAGAATGTAATGAGTTGATAGGGATTTTTACAAAAAGCGTTGAAACAGCAAAAAAGAACCGGGTAGGTTAAACACTTTTGCATTTAATATTTTAAATTTTTCATTTTACATTTCCATGAATATCTCTCTCGTCGTAGCTGCAGCCGAAAACAATGCGATTGGTAAAAACAACCAACTCCTCTGGTGTTTGCCCAATGACATGAAATTTTTCAAAAACGTAACCTGGGGAATGGTTGTTGTCATGGGTCGCAAAACCTTTGAATCACTAGGCAAGCCGCTGAAAGGACGGAAAAATATTGTGATTACAAAACAGGTTGATTGGAAAGCGGAAGGTGTAGTGGCTGTCAGAAGCTTAGACGACGCCTTGTTTGCAGCCAAAGAAATGGAGGTAAAAGAAGTGTTTGTTATCGGTGGCGGCGAAACCTATAAGCTGGCTCTGCCGAGGGCGAATCGTATTTATCTTACCCGTGTGCATGCCAGCCCGGAGGGTGCTGATGCTTTTTTCCCGGAGTTTAACGAGGCCGCCTGGGAATTGGTGAGTAATAAAGATTATCCGGTTGATGAAAAACATAGTTATGCCTATTCTTTCCAGGTTTGGGCGAAGGATAAATATAAAATATAAAATGCTGACCCGATAGCTATCGGGTGTAGAACGCAAAAGTTCGGAGTGAAAGAGTGTTAGTTTTACATTTTAAATTTTACATTCATCATTTTATATTTGCCGGTGTATAATAAATTTAAATTATCCCAAAAATATCTCAGATATTATTTTACCGCGTCTAACGGAAAAGGTCACGGTATTCATTCGCCTTTTGTTTTTGACTTTATTACCAACGTATTGAATGATAAAAACCGGTATCCTGCCTATGCTGTTGTTGAAGACCTGCGTCAAAGCCTTTTAAAAAATTCCACTGAATTAACAGTCAACGATTTTGGAGCCGGTTCTGCTGTTGATAAAACCAACCGGCGTTCCATTTCTTCTATTGCAAAGAATGCAGCCAAACCGGAAAAATATGGACAACTGCTATATCGCATGATTCAGTATTACCAGCCTGCAACCGTTTTAGAATTAGGGACATCGCTGGGGATCACTACTTCTTATATTTCGCTGGCAAATCCAGGAGCTGAAGTAATCACGATGGAGGGCGCCCCCGCTATCGCTACTACGGCTTTAGAAAACTTCCGGCTTTTAAAGCTTGAGAATATAAAAATTATCGGGGGTAATTTTGATACCATGCTTCCGCAGTTTATTAATAACCAGGCCTTCGTTGACTTCGTTTTTATTGACGGCAATCACCGGATGCAGCCAACACTAAGTTATTTTAATACAGTCCTTGCTAAAACCAACCAGTTTTCGATTATTGTATTCGATGATATTCACTGGAGCCAGGAAATGGAAGAGGCCTGGTTTACTATAAAAAATCATGTTTCGGTTAAATGTTCTATCGATCTATTCTTCATGGGCATCGTTTTCTTTCGTAATGATTTTAAGGAACAGCAGCATTTTACAATCCGGTTTTGAGAGAGAGAGAGGGAGAGAAAGCTGCGAGCTGTGAGCTGCAAGCTGCAAGACTTAAGAAAGTTGCAGAACTATGGGAAAGCTGCGAGCTGTGAGCTGCAAGCTGCGAGACTTAAGAGAGAGTTACAGAACTATGGGAAAGCTGCGAACTGTGAGCTACGAGCTGCGAGACTTAAGAGAGTTACAGATCTATGATAAAGCTGCAAGCTATGAGCTGTGAGCTGCGAGACTTAAGAGAGTTACAGAACTATAGGAAAGCAGCGAACTGTGAGCTGCAAGCTGCGAGACTTAAGAGAGAGTTACATGTAAAAGCTAAGATTTAATCTGACAGTTGGGATTAACTTTAGAGTAACTACAATCTAATTGTTAACCCCAAAAAGTCAGATTATGAATTCTGAAACTAAGTTAATCAAATCCCGCTTAGGCTT
>JAOQAL010000182.1 GCA_025963615.1 Chitinophagaceae bacterium
TCATAAGGATTCTTCAAATCCAGTTGCCCCGCCTTTTAAGGCGGGGGTTTTATGAAAAACAAAAGCTGCCGGCTTTAGCCAAATCAATTTATGGGCCTTTACTGTTTCGTAAGTATTTCATTTGCGATGGAATTTGGCTATAGCCAATACAGCTAACCATATTTAACGAGGCTGTCCCAATAGCGGAATTTTAAAATAATCCCGGAGAGATGAGAAAGTAAAGATTGATTCTTAACCATTCATCTCTTTGCGTTCTTTGCGTTCTTTGCTTCTTAGCGCCCTTTGCGTGAAATATTCCTTTTGAAACAGCCTCCTTAATTGACTTGTTTAGTATTTCAGAGAAAAAAATGGTTTAAAAATTTCCTTGAAAAAAATGTCAAATCCTGTTACTTAAATGGGTCCCATGCGTCATACCATAATCTAAACCTCCCCACATGCTCAAAAACTATCTTAAAACAGCCTTGCGTAACCTATGGAAGAACAAAGGTTTTTCCTCGATCAATATTTTTGGGCTGGCTATAGGCTTAACCACCTGCATACTTATCTTATTTTTTGTTGCCGATGAAACAAGCTATGACAAATACAATGTGAATAAAGACAGGATTTTCCGGATAGATGAGGATATACAATTCGGCGGCAACCATTTTATACTGGCCGTTTGCCAGGAACCCATGGGCCCCACGCTCAAAAAAGATTTTCCGGCGATAAAACACTATGCCCGTTTCAGAAATTATGGCGGCTTCCTGGTAAAAAAAGATAACAGTAACATACAGGAGAATAAGGTCGTCTACGCCGACTCAACTTTATTCGATGTATTCACATTGCCTATGATCAGCGGCAATCCCAAAACAGCCCTGGTGGATCCAAACTGTGTTGTTATAACTGAAAAGATGGCTGAGAAATATTTCAACTCCACCGACGTGGTTGGTAAAAGACTGGTATATAATGACACCGGCAATTTGAAGATCACCGGCGTCATAAAGAATATTCCCAAACAATCGCATTTCAACTTTGATTTCTTTGTTTCAATAAATGGCTCCATACATCCCTGGGAATTGAATAACTGGGTTAGTAATAACCTGAACACGTATCTTTTACTGGACAAAAATGCAGACCCTAAAAAATTGGAGTCGCAATTAGATGCATTCGCCGAAAAATACATGGGGCCGCAGGTAAAGGCCGTCTTGAATATAGATATGGAAGGATTTAAGAAATCAGGAAACTTTGTTCATTATACCCTGACACCGGTAACAGATATACACCTGCATAGTAATAAAACAGCAGAGCTTGGTCCCAATGGAAGTATGCAATATGTATATATATTTTCTGTGGTAGCTGTTCTGGTATTACTGATTGCCTGTGTCAATTTCATGAACCTTTCTACGGCACGTTCTTCCAGCCGCTCCAAAGAAGTAGGGGTAAGAAAAGTATTAGGATCCCTGCGCAGTAACCTGATTACACAATTCCTGGTGGAAAGTTTACTCATCAGTCTTTTAGGACTGCTAATCGCTATTGGCCTGGCCTGGTTACTCCTGCCTTATTTCAACCGGTTATCCGGCAAGGAAATGCACATGCTGGAATTATTTTCAAAGCCCTGGCTCCTGCCTTCTCTTATTGCATTGATGATTGTAGTTGGAATTGTCGCGGGCAGTTATCCTGCATTCTTCCTTTCAGCTTTTCAACCGGTGGATGTGCTGAAAGGCAAACTGTCTAAAGGTTTCAAAGCAGGATGGTTGCGGAGTTCATTGGTCGTTTTCCAGTTTGCTATTTCCATCATACTTATTATAAGCACGGTAATTATTTATAACCAGCTCAATTATATCCGCAATAAAGATATTGGCTTCAACCGGGAGCAGGTGCTGATCATTCAGAATACCAATGCATTGACTACTCAGGCAAAAGCATTTAAAGAAGAGGTATTGAAAATAGGGGGTGTCCAGGGAGCCACGATGACAGGATTTTTACCTACTTCCGACTGGCGCAGCGACAGCCCGCTCTGGCCCGATGCGTCACTAGATCTGAAAAAAGCCGTGAGCCTGCAAATGTGGACGGTAGATGCAGATTATATACCCACGCTGGGAATGACCATGGCGAAAGGAAGAAACTTTTCCAAACAAATGCTCACCGATTCCTCGGGGGTTATCATCAATGAAGCTGCAGCAAAATTATTAGGCTTCCGTGATCCGTTGAATCAAAAAGTATATTCCATAGAAGATATCAAGACTAACAAAACAAAAGAATTTACAATTGTTGGGGTTGTAAAAAATTTCAATTTCAGTTCGTTACGGGAACAAATTACTCCCCTCGCCTTATTTCTGCAGGAACAGAATGGAAGTATTGCATTCCGTATCAGTACAAAGAATATTCCCAGCCTGATATCCCAGGTAGAAAACAAATGGAAGACAATGGCGCCCAGCCAGCCATTCAGTTATTCATTTATGAATGATGATTTCAACAATCTTTACCAGGCCGAACAGAAGATCGGGCGCATTTTTATATCCTTTGCTGTATTCGCGATACTTATTGCCTGCCTGGGATTACTGGGTCTTGTAGCATATGCTGCGGAACAACGTACCAAAGAAATCGGTATCCGTAAAGTTTTAGGTGCCTCCATCGGCAATATTATCGGAATGCTGTCAAAAGATTTTTTAAAACTGGTGCTTATAGCATCTGTATTTGCCTTTCCCCTGGCATGGTATGCTATGCATAAGTGGTTGCAGGATTTCGCCTACCGCGTTTCTATCAGCGCCTGGATTTTTATTATTGCGGGATTAATAGCCATGATGATCGCATTTGTCACGATCGGTTTCCAGGCAATAAAGGCGGCGGTGGCGAACCCCGTGAAGTCACTGCGAACGGAATAGGCCCGATAGCTATCGGGTTTGAAGTTTGAAGTTTGGTGTTTCGTGCTATTCGAAAACTCAATACTAAATTGAGGCTTAGGAAATGTTGAAAGCTATAATAATGCGGGGTGGGTGATGCATAAATGGCTGGAGGATTTCGCTTATCGTGTCAGTATCAGTTGGCGGGTATTTCTTGTTTCGGGTATGATTGCCTTGTTCATCGTAATATTTAAAGTTAGTTTCCAGGCAATAAAAGCTGCCATGGTTAACCCGGTGAAAAGTTTGAGGACAGAGTAGAGATAGTTTGGACCCGATAGCTATCGGGTTTGAAGTTTGAAGTTTGGTGTTTCGTGCTATTCGAGAACTCAATATTAAATTGAGGCTTAGGAAATGTTGAAAGCTATAATGATGAATAGGTTTATTGATTGGACAAATCTAATATAGCCATCAAGTCGCTATCGGATATGAA
Source organism: Chitinophagaceae bacterium (assembly GCA_025963615.1). GTDB lineage: Bacteria > Bacteroidota > Bacteroidia > Chitinophagales > Chitinophagaceae > JAFDYH01. The sequence continues at coordinate 3,313 of JAOQAL010000182.1, forward strand.
ATCTAAAACCGATCCTGGCAGCAAAATCTAAATCCTCCTCAATGACGTTTAAAATACTGTATTTCTTTTTCGTGTTTTTGAGCGGCCTGCAGGGAACTGAAAGTGCCGAGGTTACGGCGTTTATTGGTCTTTGCATTTTTCTTGCGGGAATAGAGGCGGTATTCGCCCGATTTCAATTTGCGTATCATAAAAAGGAATTTATTGAACAGCGTACAATCATTATGCCAGCGGGAAACAGGATGCGGTGCCGCGCAAAATGATGCCTGGTAAAAGCTATTTTTCAACCAATATTAAGTCATCTACTATGTCATCCTATAACTATCAGAATATCATAGGGCTCCCCCCGATAGGGTATTTTTTTTTAACTAATGACATTGCCTTTATGTTCTGCAAGAACTTTTTGTGGGTAGATTATACATTCTAATTGAAAAACAGAGGCTGTCTCAATAGTAATTTTATAATATTACCGCAG
>JAOQAL010000183.1 GCA_025963615.1 Chitinophagaceae bacterium
CAGACTTGCCCGGGATATCCGCTCAGGCATTGCAGAAGGAAAGTTTGGCACCGTAGCGTGGCAGCAAAAAATCATCTACGAACACCTTCATTTTAATGATGATATTTTTGAACTTACCCGGACTCTATCTGCTCAAAAAACCGTTGAACCAAAATTTGTATATGCGCATTTAATGATCCCACATCATCCCTACTATTTTGATAGTAAGGGTGATTCGTTGCCGCTGAAAAAATTATTACGGTTCAAAAACACAGATTCGAACGATTATATTGAATATCTTAAGTATGGTAACAAGAAAATCATGCAGCTGGTTGATGATATATTAGCCAGCTCCCCAACTCCGCCTGTCATCATGCTTCTCTCCGACCATGGTTTCCGCCATCCGGCTAAGACAACAGATCGGAAGTATGACTTTATGAACCTGAACGCTATATATCTTCCCCGTAAAAATTATAGCCAGTTTAATGATAGCATAACAAACGTTAATCATTTCAGGGTATTTTTTAATTCCTGTTTTAATCAGCACCTTACCTTATTGAAGGATTCAACGGTAGATCTATGGGATTAATTTTCCAGCCCGGTTTATTCCAGTCAGCCTGAAAGTATCAACGCTTTGTATAAAACAGGCAACCCGGCCCGGATAAAAAACGAATGTATAGTAGAAAAAGGATCCTTTATAAAATTGGTTTGATACCGGGCTTTGAAAATTATGCAGCATATTCTTTTCTCCCATTCCTATTTCTTACGATTCGACCCCAAACAATGGGCCACAGGTCAGCCCTATGCTCCATTGGGCACTTTATATGCTGCTGCATTAATGAGAGCGCATGGATATAATGTCTCCCTGTTCGACACGATGTTTGCACATCAGCCGGACGAGGTAATGACGGACCTGGTAAAATACGCGCCCCGGTTTTTTGTACTGTATGATGATGGCTTCAATTATCTCACCAAGATGTGCCTTACCAATATGCGTGAAGCCGCATTCCGTATGATAAAACTGGCCAAAGAAAAAGGGTGTACCGTGATCGTGTCCAGTTCAGATTCGACGGATCATTATGAACAGTATTTAGAGGAAGGCGCTGATTTTATTTTGCTGGGAGAAGCGGAACTCACATTACTTGAACTCGTAAATAAAATTGAACAGCAGGAAACAGATTTCATCAACATTCGGGGTCTTGCCTTCCGGCAGGAGGAGGCTGTAATAAAAACAACAGGGCGAATGGTCCTAAAGGATCTTGATTCACTCCCGCTGCCCGCCTGGGATATTATCAATATGGAACCTTACCGGCAAACCTGGCTGAAACATGCGGGATATTTCTCGATAAATATGACCACCACGAGAGGCTGCCCTTTCAAATGTAACTGGTGCGCCAAACCGATTTATGGTAATCGTTATAATTCCCGGTCACCGCAGCATGTGATAAATGAATTGAAAATGCTGCAGGAAAAATTTCATTTTGACCATGTCTGGTTCTGTGATGACATATTTGGTTTAAAGCCGGGATGGGTTCATGAATTTGCTGATTTGACTGAGAAAGAAAAAATCAGGTTCAGGTTCAAAATACAAGCAAGGGTAGACCTCATGCTGCACGAGAATTATATCAGGGATCTTGCCCGTGCCGGTTGCGATAATTCATGGATGGGCGCTGAAAGCGGTTCGCAAAAGATTCTTGATGCAATGGATAAGGGGACCAAAGTAGAGCAGATATACGCCGCCACTGCGTTATTAAAAAAACACGGCATTAAACCATCTTTCTTTATCCAGTTCGGTTACCCGGGCGAAACCAGGGAGGATATCAAACTGACTATCCGGATGATCAATGAATTATTGCCCGCTGAAATCGGTATTTCTGTTTCGTACCCGCTACCCGGAACATTATTTCATGAAAAAGTTAAATCAGAACTAATAGAAAAAACCAACTGGACCGACTCGGATGAACTAGCCTTGATGTTCAGGAATACTTACCAGCCTGCATTCTACAAGCAACTACACCGCTATGTACATAAAAGCTACCGTAAACATGTAGCCTTCGACAATATCCGGAAATTCATTTCCCATCCGTTGAAAATAAACCAAAACGTCATTAAAAAAGCTTTGTCTGTATTGTATTACATGCCTGCTGCTTTTATTGAAAAAATAAAACTGGACCAGTTGGAAAAAGCCTGATGCAAAATATAGCGACCGATAAAAACGAAACGAAAGCGGCCATAGCTTTTACAAAGCAATCACTTGTTTTTGACGATCTGTATGCCCATAACACAATCGTTCAGTATAAACGGCAACGGGTAAGAAAGCATGTTGAACACTATATTCAACCAGGGAATTCCATATTAGAATTGAATAGTGGCACCGGCGAAGATGCCATATGGTTTGCAAAGCAAGGTTGTACGGTGCATGCCACGGACATTTCAGAGGGCATGCAGGAGGTTTTAATGAAGAAAATTAAAAACAATGCTCCTGAAGGAACGATCACCTCCGAATTGTGTTCCTTTACCCGCTTAGAAACATTGAAAAATAAAGGGCCTTACGATCTTATTTTTTCCAATTTCGCGGGGCTCAATTGCACGGCCCAACTTGATAGCGTGCTGCAGTCATTTTCGCCGTTGCTGAAACCCCGGGGTATTATTACTTTGGTTATCCTTCCAAAATTTTGCCTTTGGGAAACAAT
>JAOQAL010000187.1 GCA_025963615.1 Chitinophagaceae bacterium
AACAAGAAGCTGAATCAAAGGATAGGCATTAAATCTTAAACAAGATCCTGACTAATAAGGATCCCATCTGAGTGAAAATCGGATATGTAATTATACGCTCATTTCTATTCGTTAGATTTATACCCCGTTTACCGGATATCTTTGACAGCAACAATTAAACTAAATACAATGAATACCAAAGAAACAACAGAATCAATGGATCAGAAAAAACTGTTTATAAAAATGGTCATCATGTCATGGGAAACGCAAAATACCCGGGTTAATAAATTATTGGAGGAACTTTCGGATGAGCAACTATCCGCCGAAACAGCCCCGGGAAGAAATCGTGGCATTTATCTCCTCGGGCACCTGGTTGCAGTCAGCGACGGCATCATCCCACTGTTAGGGCTGGGCGAAAAAAAATATCCCGAACTGGAAAAAATATTTGTTACTACTGCCGACAAATCGGAACTTCAACTACCCTCAGTAGCTGAACTCAAGGAATGCTGGAACGATGTAAACTCATCCTTATCGCATTATTTTAATCAGATGGATCCGGACGAATGGTTTTATAAGCATAGTTCGGTTTCGCAAGTAGATTTTGCCAAAGAACCCTATAGAAATAAATTGAATATTCTTATTAACAGGACGAATCATCAGAGTTATCATTTGGGCCAACTTATTTATTTGAAAACACTCAATTAAAAAACAATATAGCTGATTAGAGTTTTAAAAGCATCGTTCAGGCACAGACAGCCGCCGCCTAAAGAAGCGGTTACCCGGTGTTGCGATTGCATCCGTTCGTTTTCCGGCATGGACAGAATATGATGCAGACATTAAAAAAATAAAATTATCTGAAAAACCAATTTTAACGGGGCATTCATCAGGAGCCCTCTTAACCCATTATCATTGCAGCAGGACCATCCGGCAGCTGGAATTGCAGTGTATTCCGTGTCAACACAGGGTGTAGTTCTGCTGCAATTTTCTTTTTATAAGTCTATAAGAAACATTCCAGACACTGAAGTCCTCGAGTTCGCGGAGAAATCAAAACAATGATCCCATTACTGATTATAAAGTGATGAAAAACAAAAATCGCTTTGCTTTGGGACGGCCAACCTGGAAAGACGATGCGGATTATAGATAGATGGGATGAACAGTAAGCCAAACTGGATTATTTAATAGAACAATAGGCTTTATAAGCCCGGCAAGCGCGACCCCGGAATTTGAGTTTTGGATAATATCGCCTCCCCTAATACATATTTCATGAACTTCGCAACTGCATGTGGAGTAAAATCATAAAATTTTTTTTCTTTGCCAACTACTTTATTGGCATTCTTGCAATAGCCTTGTCGATAGAGGCGGTGGTTCAACTGGAGCTTCCATTTAATTCAGCATTTTACTACCTGCTTTTATTTTGCGCCACCGTCGTTTATTATACTTATGCCTATACCAGGCCCCTAACCTATGCCGTATCCATTAATCCAAGGACTGAATGGTACAGTAATCATCGCAATTTCATAAAGCAAAGCCAGTTGCTTTTACTGTGCTTATGTGTAGCATCCGGTATTTATATAGTGGGCAACAATTATAAAAACATATTGGGTCTACCACTGCCCTACTGGCTTATACTATTTATTATTCCGGCATCTGCCTTATTATATTACGGGCTACTGCCGCAATCTTTTTTAATGCTAAACCTTCGGAATACAGGCTGGGTAAAATCCTTTGTCATTGGCTTTGTGTGGGCCTGCTGCGTAAACCTGTTACCCCTCGTTCTGTTAAAGATAGAGCAAGGTCATTTCACTGCGGAACCTGTTTTAGTACTTTGGCTCTTTATTAAAAACTGGATGTTTTGTACGGTAAATGCTATTATGTTTGATATGAAAGATTATGCCGATGATGCCAACAGACAATTAAAAACATTTGTCGTAAGAATGGGCCTCAGAAAAACAATTTTCGTTATCCTGTATCCCTTATTGATTATCGGCGTTATATCCATGGCTGCTTTTGCCTGGTCGCGGCATTTCGGTTACGTCACTTTTCTTTTTAACCTAATACCTTTTATCTGTCTTTTAATCGTGGCCTACTCATTGCACCGGCGCAAAAGCATATTATTCTACCTGGTTGTGATCGACGGACTGTTGTTGGTAAAAGCTTTGTGCGGAATTGCCGGCACGCATTTCCTGATCCATACACGATAGCTTAATTGTAAAAACAAAATGTTCAATAACTACGATAAGATCGCCAGCTATTACGACCGCCTGAGCGGCTTCGTTTTCGGGCATTCCCTGATTGACGCACAGTCCTGCTTATTGAAATATATACAGCCCGGAAACAATATTCTTATTGCCGGAGGGGGTACCGGAATTATCCTGGCAGAGCTGGCAAAAAGACATGCGCGCGGACTCACAATTACCTATGTGGAAATTTCCGGAAAAATGATCGTAATAGCAAAGAAAAGGAACTGCCGGCAAAACCTGGTTTCCTTTATTCATCAGCCTGTCGAAAATTTTATTTCAGAACAGCAATATGACATTATAGTAACCCCTTTCCTGTTTGACAACTTTACCGAAAACAAAATTGAAAAAACTTTTACCAGCCTGAATGCCCTGCTGAAGCCTGGCGGCAAGTGGTTGTTTGCTGATTTTTTTTATGACAACAGGCAAGGAAAATTATGGCAGAAACTGCTTTTGAGAATTATGTACAGATTTTTCAGGCTCACCTGCAATATTGAAGCAAGCGTATTGATAAATATGGAAAGTATATTTGAAAGAAGCGGGTACGAAAAGATTTATGAAACGACACATTACGCTGGCTTTATAAAATCGATTGTTTATACTAAATAATGGTTAGCCTCTTGTACATTTAAAGCAACATGAGATGAGCTCGAAGAAAATTTAATAAAAGGCTATAGTAGTATTTATTTCTTTCGAAATCCAAAGCCGCAGAGACACAAATAAAAAAAATCTAGTTACCATCACCGTGTACTCTACTATCCCCGTGGTTCAAAAGCTGTGAATAGAATGGCCGCTGCCGAATTTTACCACGCAAAAAAAATTTTTAGTGTATTCCACAGCAAAGCGACGGCTAAAAACTTCAGTTCTTACAGCTTCCACACAAACCCTACACTATTTCCCGAAAACTGAACCTGGTTCAAAATCTTATATAATTGCTTTCCATGCTGAAGATTGGCAATATACATTATCACATCAAACACTAACAAACTGCCTCCCTGGATAAGCAGGCTTTTCCCATAACCCTTATATTTATCAGGATCCGCATCATTCCTGCTTTTTTCGAGGCAATACAAACCAGTTGTTAAATACACCAGGTCCAGCGCACTGTTAATGAGAAATGTCTTTTCAATGGCGGATTGCCCTTGTATGGTTTGCGATAATGAAAGTCCTGATTTCTTTTTTCGCAAACCAAGAAAGGTTGAGCCAGCAATAGCCAGGTTTACCGTACCCCATACGAGGTTCATTTGATGAAAATATTTTGCTTCACCTTGTGATGTGGAAAGGCCAATAGCCCCCACAACGATATTTGCCGCGGCCCAGGATCCAAGGACAAGCATTCCTTTTTTGGTAATCCGGATCCGGTCATTATTGAATTGCGGTAAATCGACTTGCGAAAATGCCGCAGTGGTCAATAATACAAACGCAACGCATAGGAGATTCAGTTTCATCTTTTAAAATACAAAAAATGCATGAACAAAGAATTTTAAGATGGAAATATTTATGGCGGCTCGAAAACATTAGAAGGAAAAATCTCGAAAAAATTAATATGCTACTTTTGTACTCCCCTTACCTCTACTGTTATTTTTAAGCAGTAATCTTTTAAATAAAAATGCATGAACTTACCTTTTAAAAAAACAAGAGAAAAATTATTAACGGGTGATATTTCGAGGTTCTTAAAAACTTCAACAGAAAAAAATATATCCTTCCGTCTGAACCAGCCAATCTTTGTATGTTCCTATATTCGTTCCCTGCGATCAATTTTTCAATTGGAATGGCCATGGGGAACAATGTTAAGCGGCGCTGTGATTCCAGCCGTATTAAAGCGGTCAAAAATTATTTGGCCAACTTTCCCCACTTCGATTGTAGCCCCCCCGGCAAATGTACCGGACTTGTTATTTATTTTCCCGTGGCAACGATTCATTTAAAAGGAATCCTGCTATAAAATGTAAGTTTCAAATGGCAACTACCCCTACCAAAGAACACACTCAACATCACCACCATCATGGGGAGCCTGTTGAGCTTACCCAGGTAAACAAGGCATTTATCATTGGTATCAGCCTCAATCTTTTATTTGTACTGGTTGAAGTAATTGCGGGATTAAAAATTCATTCCCTTTCTCTCCTGAGTGACGCGGGACATAATCTTGCCGATGTTGGAGCACTGGCTTTATCCCTGCTGGCTTATCGCCTGTTAAAAGTTAAACCCAATGAAAAATACACCTATGGTTACCGCAAAACATCCATTCTGACTGCCCTATTCAATGCTGTCATTTTATTAGTTACTACCGGCGCCATTGTTTATGAAGCCATTCACCGGTTATTAAATCCGGAATCTTTGCCCGGAAATATGATTGCCCTTATCGCTGGCGTTGGCATTTTAATAAATGCATTTACAGCGATCCTGTTTTTAAAAGATAAAAACAAAGACATCAATATAAAAAGCGCCTACCTGCATTTGATGTCGGATGCATTGGTTTCTGCAGGACTCGTTGCTGGTGGCATCCTGATTCATTATACTAATTGGTATTGGTTAGACCCTGCTTTTAGTATTGTCATTGCGGTTATCATCGTTTCAGGCACCTGGAGTCTGTTGAAAGACAGCCTGCGACTGTCCCTGGATGGCGTACCGCCGGATGTTGATATCCAAAAAGTAAAAGAAACCGCTTTAAAGGTGAAAGGGATTTTAGACATGCACCATTTACATATCTGGGCTATCAGCACTACGCAGAATGCCCTCACGGCACATGTAGTTGTAGACGAAACCAGCACGATGCCGGAAATTGAAGAAATGAAAAAACGACTTAAACACGAGTTGGAGCATCAGAAGATCAGTCACGTTACGCTGGAAACAGAAATAAAATCCAATGACTGCCAGGAGCCGGATTGCTGAAAATCTGAAGGTGGCCGCTTTATATTTTTTTGCAGCCTTTATTTGATGGCGGCTCTCAATCGGTCAAATTCTTTAGAAGAAATTTTAAATACAGTGCCATGCCTTGCCGCTTCCGGAAAGACCACTTTATCTGAAATGTCTTTCCAGCTTTTTAAATCAGGGGAAGTTACCGCACCATAAGTATGCTGAGCATATTTATCAAAATATACGATCCATTCACCGTTCCATTTTATAGCCGTCGGGCCTTCGGCCCAATAATTTCCGGTAATAGGCGGGGAAGCTTCGCTGAAGTCTTCTGTAAGATGTTTACTGGTTGCTATGCGGATATTTTTTTCGGCTAGGGGTTTACGTGTTTCATTTTTTAAAAACATGATATAAGAATCGCCCTCCTTCCCAATCGTTGCATCGATAACATTAAAATCCTTATCGTATAAGATCGCAGCCTTAGAAAATATCTTAAAATTTTTTGTGATTGTATAATAAATGCGATGATTGTATTTCCCATCTCCGCTGCTGTCTCCTGCAGCAAATCTGCCGGGAATAGTAGTGGCCCAGTAAATCAGGTACTGCGCGGAGGGTGCATCATAAAAAATTTCAGGAGCCCAACAGTTTAATGCGCCGTTTTCAAATTCCATTACCGGCAGGTATTGTTGCCGGCTCCAGTGAATCAAATCTTTTGAACTGGCATATCCAATACCTTTTTCATTCCAGCTTACGGTCCATACCATATGAAATAAATCATCCGCTCCTTTTATAATACAAGGATCCCGCATCAGCTTATCTTTACCTGCGGCAGGCTTCAGGAACGAGCCGCCATTTTTCAAGGCTACCCATTTATAGGCATCCTTGCTATATGCAAAATGCAAGCCGTCTTCGCCATTGCCGATGAAGTAAGAAAATAGTAAAACAGAATCCCTGCTTATGTTTTGGGCATGAACCGGCTGTCTCAGGAACAATACGGGAATAAACAATAATAGTATCCTCATTGGGCTGATATTGGATATGAAGCTATAAAGATAAATGGATACCACAGGAATCAACAAGTCTTGTCGGCTATTTTTCGGTTTTTCAAGAAAAAGGTGGTTCCAAGAATTGTATAATTTATACTTTTACGAAATGAATGATCCAATTGAAACAATCAGGAAAATAAGAGTTTTTTTGTTAGCCGGTATCAGCGATTTATCAATTGATGAGCTGAACAAAATACCTACTGGTTTTAATAACAATATTATCTGGAACCTGGGTCACCTCGTTGCCAGCCAGCAGGGACTATGTTACCTGCGGGCAGGTATAAAGCCAAGTGCAGATGAAAATTTCATTTCGGCTTACCGGTCAGGATCCAAACCTGAAAAGTTTATCAATAATAATGAACTGGAAATTATTAAAACCCTGTTACTTTCTACCCTTGATCAATTCGAAACAGACTATCGTAACAACATCTTCCCCAATTATAACGCCTGGACTACGCGCTACGGAGTTCCGTTAACAACTATTGATGATGCGCTGGACTTTTTACCTTTTCATGAAGGCCTGCATATGGGAACTATTATTTCATTGAAGCGGCTGGTTAAAAAATAGATCGCAGTTTACCTGGTACAATCTGGTTCAATGGATCGGTGCTACGCCTATTATCAGGGGATACCCATCATGGTCAGGCATCCCATATTTTATCAGTTCCCAACCGAATGGATCATGCAAAAGCTTGATCCTCCGTGGCTGACAGCCTTCAACAGACAATGATGGCTGCGCGAAGATGGTTACATTATTTCCATTCCCGTCAACAGTGTAGTCGCTACCTTTGCATACTTTATTTTCCCGCTATGACATTTGATGAATTAAACCTGAATAGACCCCTGTTGAAAGCGTTGAGCGAACTGGGTTATACTACTCCTACGACGATACAACAAAAAGTATTTTCTGTAATGATGTCTGGCAGGGATGTATGTGGAATAGCCCAGACAGGAACCGGGAAAACATTTGCCTACCTGCTGCCCTGTCTGCGATTATGGAAGTTTTCGAAAGGCCGTTATCCGGAAATACTGATTGTGGTTCCTACCCGTGAGCTGGTTGTACAGGTAGTTGAGTCCGTAAAAAAATTAACAACTTATATGCCGCTTGAAGTATTGGGAGTGTATGGCGGTATGAATATAAATCCGCAACGGCTGGCAGTACAAAACAAAATAGATATACTGGTCGCTACGCCAGGAAGGTTGTTTGACCTGGCCATGAGTGGTTCGTTGCGGTTAAAAGACGTAAAAAAACTGATAATCGATGAAGTGGATGAAATGCTGAACCTGGGTTTCCGGACCCAATTAAAAAATATACTGGACATACTGCCGGCGAAAAGACAAAATCTATTATTCTCCGCTACCATGACGGAAGAGGTGGAATTATTGATGAATACTTATTTTAATGATCCTGTACGAATCGAAGCCGCTCCCACCGGTACACCGTTAGACAATATTGAGCAATCAGGTTACGAGGTTCCTAATTTTAATACCAAGGTAAACTTACTGGAATGGCTGCTTGCGCAGGACAAAACCATGACCAGGGTATTGGTATTCGTTGCCACCAAACAACTCGCCAACCAGTTGTATGAGTGCCTGGCCATGGACTTCCCCGGCAATGCCGGTGTCATTCATTCTGATAAAGAACAGAATCACCGGTTCAATACCGTGAACCAATTTAAAAATGGAACTTACCGGTTTATTATTGCAACGGATATCATCGCAAGGGGCCTGGATGTAGCCGAAGTAACCCATGTAATCAATTTTGATTTACCAGAGGTTCCGGAAAATTATATTCATCGCATCGGCAGAACAGGAAGGGCAGATAAAAAAGGAATCGCAATCAGTTTTATAACACCCAAAGAAAGCGATAGTCAATCAGGGATTGAAAGCCTGATGAATTATGCGATCCCCATGATTTCGTTGCCGGAAGAACTTGCCATCTCAGACATACTTACGGAAGAAGAAAAGCCGGTTATTTACAT
>JAOQAL010000196.1 GCA_025963615.1 Chitinophagaceae bacterium
TTTACTATTTTATTCCTGTTCTGGTCTATTACCCATTTCGCCCGCAAGCTGGTTGAGAAAAAAAATGAACCACTAAACAATCAACAGGTGTTTACGATCCTGAGTTGTGGCGCTGTGGGGGCCTTGGCTTACACATTTTCCGATTCATTCTGGTATAGCGCTGTGGAAGGCGAAGTGTATGCATTATCATCTTTCTTCACGGCATTAGTCTTCTGGTCAATGTTGAAATGGGAACGGCAGGCGGATCAACCTCACAGTGACCGCTGGTTGATTTTTATTTTCTACATGATGGGACTTTCTATCGGGGTGCATCTACTGAACCTGCTTACCATTCCTGCCATCATCATGATTTATTATTTTAAGAGATATCAACCGACTGTGGGTGGGGCCATACTGGCTTTTATTATAGGTTGCTTCATAACAGGAGTTATTCAGAAATTTCTTATTCAATCCACGGTTAAAATGGCCGGTTCATTTGATGTTTATTTTGTCAATGACCTGGGTCTGCCGTTTTATGCAGGATTTGCCTTCTTCTTCCTGTTACTAGCCGCCGTTATTGTATGGGCCATGCGCTATGCTGCAAAAAAGAAATACCAATCTATGAAGCTCGCTCTATGGAGCATGACTTTTTTATTACTTGGGTATTCCACCTATCTCTCCACCATGATACGTTCTAATGCGGACCCGGCGGTAGATATGTTTAATGTAGATAACCCGGTTAGCCTTGCCGGTTACCTGGGCCGTGAACAGTACAATGATTGGCCGATACTATATGGACCTGATTTTACTGACAGGGCGCCCTATATAGAAAACGGAGCCAGTTACGCTAAATATGAAGATAGATATGTGAATACTGGTAAGATTATGAAAACGGATTGGGCTAATACTCCATCGTCTCATTTGTTTCCGCGTATGTGGGATAATAATGATGATCGCCAGCAACAGGAATGCTATCGCCGCTTTACCGCCATGGAACCGGGTGATTCGCCAACCATGAAAGATAATATCAGTTACTTTACCAGGTACCAGGCAGGCTGGATGTACCTGCGTTATTTTATGTGGAATTTCGCGGGCAAACAAAATGATCTGCAGGGATTCGGCAATGCCAGAGATAGTAATTGGGTTAGTGGTATTTCATTTATTGACAATACCCTGTATGGTAATCAAACCCAGTTACCGCAGACGATAAAGGAGCACAACAAGTCGCACAATAAACTTTATCTCCTACCCTTTTTATTAGGCGTCACCGGTTTAGCTCTTCAATACAAGCGCAAACGAAAAGATTTCCTGGTAAACCTGCTCCTGTTTTTCTTTACCGGTCTTGCCATTGTTATTTATCTCAATCAATCAGGTTACCAACCAAGAGAAAGAGATTATGCCTATGTAGGTTCTTTTTATGTATTCGCAATCTGGATCGGATTAGGCATGATAGCGGTAAAGGAATTGCTTCAGCGGGTGATGAAATTGCCTGTTGCTAATTATGCAGCAGCTGGTTTGTGTGTACTGGCGGTTCCTGTATTGATGGCTAACCAGGAATGGGATGATCATGACCGAAGCAATAAAACGCTCGCTGCAGATATGGCCCGTGACTACCTGCAAAGCTGTCCTGCCAATGCGATTCTATTTTCATCAGAGGATAATGATACGTATGCATTATGGTATTTGCAGGAAGTAGAAGGGGTACGCCCGGATGTGCGGGTGGTAGTGAATACCATATTCTCCGCAGATTGGTATATCAATCAACTACGCTACAAGATTAACAAAAGCGACCCGATCGATGTGATATTCACCCCGGAACAAATTCGCGGCAGCAACAGGGATGTAGTTTATTTTGATAAGGTAAATGGTTTTGACAGCAATAAATATTATGACCTCTTCCAAGTATTGAAAAATGTAACGGCCAGTGATAATCCCCAATATACCCGGCAAACGGAAGATGGAGATATTATGCATTTATTGCCCCAGTGTAAATTCAGCATACCGGTGGATACAACAATTGTAAAAAACAATGGTACGGTACAGCCAGGCGATACTATATTGAATGAATTGCAGGTCGATTTGAGCAGCAAAAGGTATTTGTTTAAAAATGATCTTGCCCTATTGTCTGTCATTGCGGCAAATAACTGGAGACGTCCAATCTGTTTTACTTCTGATCGCGCCCTCGCCGACCTGGGCCTTGATAAATATACAAGACAGGAAGGAATGACCTATCGCCTGGCCCCGGTAGAGAATAGCCGGGTGAATAATGAGGTGGCCTATAAAAATATCATGGAGAAATTCAGGTATGGAAAAGTTTCGTCAAAGAAAACCGTGTATTACGATGAAGAAAACCGACGCCGCATGAATTATATCCGGCTGGCCCATGCGCAGGTAGCCATAAGCCTGGCGCAATCAGGCCGGAAAGAACAAGCAAGGAACGTACTGGAGCATTTTGACGAACAGGTAAGTGAAAAAGATTTTCCTTATGGCATGACCAGTAACCGGGGCAACCAGCATAATATTATAGCTTCTGAATTTCTCAGAGCCTGCTATCTGGCAGATGACAAAATGCTTATTAAAAAAGTAACTGCTTCCATAAAAAAGGATTTGCAGGAACAGCTTCGATATTATCAATCACTCGGCGATGAAAACATGACCACTGAACAAATGGTAACAGTCGCTTATTCGCTGTTCCAGGGAAAAGGCGGAGAAATGCCGGCCAGGCAAATTTCTTTTATCAATGATATCCTTAGTTCCTGGCAATTGCTGCAGCAACTGGAAGAATGGGAGAAATCGCAGCAAAAGATTTTATAAATAATATTTTGTGTGTTATAATGTGAAATAAGAAATTAAAAAAGGAATGAGAAAGTGATGCGCTATTTTTTGAATCTCTTATCATGTGCCACTACGGTTTCTATATTTTTTAGAAACAGAGCCGTCGTTGTTTTTGCGTTGATAGTTTCTTTGTTTACAAGACCAGCGACCTATCAACCCGATTTTTAAAAAAAATTATTGAAGCGGATAATATTCAGATTCCATTTCACTAATTCTCTATAGTCCTGCTATTCCTTCTTGACCCTATCGAAAAACTCTTTTTGAAGGATCAGGGTTTTTGTATCTTCTTTCACGGCTTTCAATGCGGCGACCAATTGTGTGATGGTATGTTCAGTAATCAGTTTCCCTAAAGCCACCGTCGCTTTGCTGCCTTCGCCTGCATAATGATTGGGGTAATCTGCATACCACCAAATAGCTGTATAAACATTCGGTATATTCAGGCGGTTTTGATTGGCGCCTGATTCATTGGTTGCGCTGTCCATTTTGACAAGGTCGGGACGCAGATACAACAATGATGATGTTTCCCGTTCTCCTGCATGCTGATCACCCGCTGCATCCGACTTGTGAAGCGCATCAAGTTGTTTCCTGTACACAGAATCCGCACTGGGTTCAAAAAAATACACCGCATAATTTCTTTGCTTTTCCAGCCGTGTCTGAATAAAATACCGGATAAGCTGAGGATTACCACCGTGACCATTTATAATAACGATCTTCTTAAACCCGTTTCTGCCGATTTCATCGCAGGTAGCTTCCAGCAGATCCCATACTATCCGTTCAGACAGGGCAAATGTGCCAAACTGGTGTTTAGCTTCATTGATCTGTCCATAATAATAATCAGGGAACACAACAGCATACTCCTTCTTAGCAGCTCGTGCAGCCCATTCACGGACATGTATAAGGTCAGAACCGATCGGCGCGTGCGGTCCGTGTTTTTCGAGTATGCCGATAGGAAGTATACAGGTAGAGTCAGACCGTTGCAATGCTTTTGGCCATTCGCTGGCGGTTAATTCGTCCCAGCGGCTGTGCAGTTCCTGGGCAGCAGCCATATAAACGCTTAACGTCAGCAGGCAGGCAAGTAAAATTGTTGTTTGCTTTTTATTGGTTGCTTTCATGCTTTATTTTTATCAGTTGTAAGTGCAATTGTATTCCAATGTTGTTGAAAGTCTGTCTAATAATAAAAATACAGAATTTTTATTCCGATTTTATCCATTGCCCTTTTATATTATTCCCCCGGTTGAAACCGGGGGCTATTCACATTTAAGCCCTTCGGGCTATGAAAGCAATAGCCATCTGGTTTGCAACAGCAACCTGCCGATTTTCACCGATCCGTTGTAATTTCAATGTAAAGATTTATTTTCCCGTAGAATGTGTAATACTATTTTATTTTAACCACCATTATTATGAAACGAAGAGACTTTATCAGCACCGGTACTATAGCAGGTCTTACCACTTTAGTAGCCGCTTCCTGTCAACCTAAACCTGCCGCCCCGACAGAACCCGCCACGACCAGTGATGCTATTGGAGCATTTGAATTAAATGAAGAAAGCATCAGCAGCCTGCAGGAAAAAATGACGGCCGGTAAATACAGCGCTCTACAAATAACTCAACTATATCTAAATCGTATTGATGCCATTGATAAAAAAGGTCCTTGGCTGAATGCAGTCATCGAAGTGAATCCCGATGCGCTGAACGTTGCCAAAGCCATGGATGATG
>JAOQAL010000103.1 GCA_025963615.1 Chitinophagaceae bacterium
AAATGGGACTGGTAAAGAAACATGAAAAACGCATATACAAACCATAGGAGGTTTATACTCAGCATCGCCTTTAAAAATTCTTTCCAATTCATTCCTTTAGCCGGATCAATACCGCCCATACGATAGATCAATTTTTCCAGCGGATTCATAAAATCAGTAAAAGTCCTGTCTCCTGCAAATACCCTGGCAATATATTTACCCAGCGGATAAGCCAGTAAAATGGTAAGCAGGAAGGTTACAATTACACCTGATAATTCTGTGTTCATGTAATGTGAGTTTTAGATTAAAATTTTTCTGGTTTAATTAACACATACAGCAGGTAACAAAATACCGCGATAGATAAGATAAATAAGATGGTTATCATATAGTTTGTTTTAAATGTTTTCAAACCAATCTGTTGCCTTATAAAATATCCAGAAGCAAAAAAGCCCGGACAAAAACCATAGAATAGTTAACATGTTTCTTTATTTAATTAATGAAAAAACGATTTTGCTTTTATAATCACCAGATATACTATTGCTGCGGCAATTAACCAAACCAACACGATCACAATTGCATCCCTTTAGTTTTCCTTGCCGACATGGATAAATATCTTGAAGAGTAACACTATAATCATTAATCCCGATTGGCAGCTCTTGTGATTCCTATCACCGCAGAACTGAAAAATACCGGAACAGCTTACTTGATTAACAAACGAAGCGTTATACCAGTCAGCGCACATGCCGATAAATATAATATCAGCACATGCAGGGGTTTGATCCTTTTTAAACGTTTACTGAAATAATCTTTCATATCAGTCATTTGACCGGATATGCCAAACGCTATTCCAACATTTCAGTGTCGGGCGAAATACAAGTCCACAAAGAGTCTTAGCAATTTTGAAGAAAAGTTAATAAAAAAAAACCCTTTCAAAATGAAAGGGTTTTTTCAAAATGGAAGGGTTTCAGCTATATTTTAACGGAAGAAATATGGTATTCTTCCATCTTCCGGTATAACGTAGTAAGGCCGATACCGAGCAATTCAGCGGTCCTGGTTTTGTTGCCTTTTGTATGAAGCAGTACTTTCTGAATATGGTCTTTCTCCACATTCGCCAATGCTAAACTATGGGATGAGGCAAGATGTTCCTGTTGTATTTCAAAAGGCAATTGTGCAGGCTGTATTTCATCGCCATCCGTAAGGATGATGGACCTTTGCAGGATATTACGTAACTCCCTGATATTTCCTTTCCAGGAATAGTGCTGTAATAATTGCATCGCTTCTTTACTTAAATGAACCGGGTTTCTTTTTTCTTTTTGAGTATAAAAAGAAAGAAAATAATCGACCAATGCCGGTATATCTTCCGGTCGTTCGCGAAGCGGCGGTAGTGGAATGGTAAAAACATTTAACCGGTAATAAAGGTCTTCACGGAAATTACCATTTTTTACTTCGGTTGATAGATCGCGGTTGGTGGCCGCAATGATCCTGATATCCACTTTCATTGTTTTGGTATCACCCAGCTTGATGAATTCTCCATTTTCAAGAACCCGCAGCAGCTTTGCCTGCAGTTCAATATGTAATTCGCCAACTTCATCCAGCAATAAAGTGCCACCATCCGCCATTTCAATCAAACCCTTTTTATCTTTCGTAGCGCCTGTATAGGCTCCTGCCTTATGTCCGAATAATTCGCCCTCCAACAAGTCTTTGGTAAAAGCGCTGCAGTTGATCGCTACAAAAGATTTTCCGGACCGTTTACTGTTAGCATGAATTGCATTGGCAAATACCTCCTTGCCTGTTCCTGTTTCGCCCAACAATAAAACAGTCGTATCTGTTTGCGCGATTTTTTTTGCAAGATTAATAGTTTCTTTAATGGAGCGGCTGGTGCCAATAATACTTTCGAAATTATAAGTACCACTTTCTTTAATGGTGACGGCCAGCTTCCTTTGGCCAAGCACTTTATCCATCGCCATGTTAAGCAACGGAATGATCCGGTCATTATCATTTCCCTTCGTGATATAATCAAACGCGCCATTTTTTATGGCCTGAACCCCATCAGGAATATTACCATAGGCTGTCAGCAATATAAATTCCCTGGAATAATATTTTTGTTTTGCTTCTTTTACAAAATCGACACCGTTTCCATCCGGAAGTTTCACATCGCAGAGTATAACGTCAATATTTTTATGAGAAAGAATCTGTAACCCTTCTTTTAGCGTTGTTGCCTGTTCTACGTGAAATCCTTCCAGGCTGATAATACGACTAAGCAGTTTGCGAAGCGCTTCTTCATCATCAATTATCAGAATATTTCCGGTCATACAAATACTTAATTTATTCTTTAGGAGACATGTAATTGTTTTTACTGAGATTGGGAGTTGTGGTAAAAATAGAAATATCGTTGGTCACAAAGCTGATCAGCTATGAAAGCGGAAACCATAAACGATAAACTTCCTCGCTCAACATTCCGGCAAACTCAGTGGAATATTTATAGCCAGGCCGCCATCCGAAGTCTCTTTGTATTTACTATGCATGTCAAGAGCCGTATCCCACATGGTTTTTACAACAGCATCCAACGAAACTTTCGCAAAATCCGGTGTACTTTGTAAAGCCAGTTGTGAAGCGGTGATCGCTTTTATTGCGCCCATCGTATTTCTTTCAATACAAGGCACCTGTACTAATCCTGCAATCGGATCGCAGGTAAGACCCAGGTGATGTTCCATAGCAATTTCAGCGGCCATCATGGCTTGCCGCTGTGAGCCGCCCATACATTCTGTTAATGCCGCAGCGGCCATTGCAGAAGATACCCCGATCTCGGCCTGACAACCACCCATAGCCGCAGAAATGGTGGCGCCTTTCTTAAAGATGCTTCCTATCTCCGATGCCGTTAATAAAAATTGTATGATTTTTTCTTCCTGGTAGCTGCTGCAAAAGGCAATATAGTACTGCAATACAGCAGGGATAACACCGGCAGCCCCATTGGTAGGCGCCGTAACCACCCGGCCAAAAGAAGCATTTTCTTCATTCACTGCCAAGGCAAAACAACTCACCCAATCCAAAATGTAATTAAAGCTATTTCCGCCAGCCTGTATTACGGCGAGCCATGAATCGTAATCATGATACACCGCATTCCCAAGCAATTTCTTATTTAGTTCTGCAGCTCTTCGTTTAACCTGTAATCCACCCGGCAACTCTCCTTTACTATGACAGCCCCTGTAAATACACTCTTTCATCACCCGCCATATATTGAGTATCCCTTGTTTTGTTTCTTTTTCTGGTCTCCACGCATTTTCATTTTCCATCACTACTTCATGGATCGCCATCCCTGTTTTCCTGCACCAATGAAGCAAGTCCTCTGATGTATTGACTGGAAATGGAAGCTGTATACCTGTAAAGGCATTTTCCTTTTCCCCTTCTTTTTTTACAAACCCTCCTCCTATTGAATAATAGGTTTCAGCAAACTGGTTACCATTTTTTAACGAAACCAGGAAGCTCAATGCATTGGGATGAAATGGCAATGTTTCCGTCTTTAAAAATTCAATATCCTCCCGGGGATCAAAGTCTATTTCGTGCAGGCCATGCAGCACTAATTTTTTCATAGCCAGTATATCATCCATTTTTGCTTCGATGGCTGAAACATCGAATGTGACAGGATCTTCACCGCTCAAACCCAGCTGCACTGCAATATCAGTTCCATGTCCTTTACCGGTTTTCGCCAATGAGCCGTATAACAACACTTGCAGTGATACCACCTGTGATAAAAGATTGTGTTGTTGTAGTGAGCTGGTAAAACGTTGAGCAGCACGCCAGGGACCCAGCGTATGGGAACTGGAGGGTCCGACGCCGATTTTAAACATATCAAATGCTGAAATTGCTTCGTGCGGCAAGAACTAAATATTTCGACAAATGTAAAACAAAGAAGCCGTCCGCGTGATATAAGCAGTTTTTGTTTTAGCGGTTGGTCTTTACTGTACAGATAAAAGTTTAACATCGAAAATAAGGACCGAGTTGGCAGGTATGCCTGGCATCGCCTGACTGCCATAAGCAAGTGACGGGGGAATGTATAAATGAATGCCTCCTCCTTCTTTAATTAAGGGAATACCATTTTTAAATCCAGCAATAAAATTGTCCAGGATGTTTTGAAGGCTACCGGGCTGCGCGAAAACAACACCATTAGTAAGGTGTCCTTGATACGAAATTACAATAGACGAACAAATACCGGGAGTTTTACCGGTACCTACTGAGTCAATTTTATAAAACATACCACTACAATGTTTTGCCGTATCAGTAATGCCCTGGGCGTTTAAATAATTGGTAACAGAGTCCATTTCAGCTTGTGGCGCTTTGACCGCGCAGGCGTCATACGTTGAATTACAGGAAGAGTCAACACTACTTTTGGAGCACGAATTAAAAAGTAAAAGCAAGGCCAGGCCACTAATCAGTAATTTTTTCATTTTTACAGTTTTTTTGCGAAAATAGCTACGAGTCACGATATGACCATTTATGACTGAAAAGCGTTGCAGCCAGGGTCGATTTATTCTTTTTCCTGTTTAGCCAGCAACTCCCGGTAGCGTTGTTCATTTATATCCCATCGGTGACGAACAGTGAAAATAGATATAAATACAACAATAAGAACCAGGGCTATCAGGAGCACTAAAATAAGGGAGGGATCGGCATTGGCCACCATA
>JAOQAL010000217.1 GCA_025963615.1 Chitinophagaceae bacterium
GCTTAGCAATCCACTGCCACCGCCGTAATGCTGGATGATCAGAATATCTTTATCCTGATAGGTGAAGATTTTTCTTAGCCTTCTTTCTTCCTCTTCCGCAATGCCATTGGTAAGTAATACAATATCAAAACGGTGCCGGTGAAATTTTTCAATAGCTTCTTCATCCCTGCATACGCCAATACCATTCCATTCAGGATTGTTGTTTATCAACCGGATGACCGTCTGTAGTATTTCTTCATTCCGGCCGATTACCAGTATTTCTGTTTTATTCATCTTCCATATTTAATAAGCCCGCCAAAGCACCAGGAATATCGTTTTGAAAATTTTCTTCTTGTTTTGGCGGGAACCTGGTATTAATTCGCACTAAATCCCATCGGCACATCCATTACCAGAACTTCCGCATCCTGGGAGTTCGCAGTAATTGTAACCTTATCAGTATCCCACAAACCGATGGCATCCCGGTCGGTTAATGTATTGCCATCAATTGTTACAGTGCCTTTCACCACCATAATATACACACCATTGGTTTTACGTTTTACCGTATAATCAACACTGAAATCCTTATCAAATTTGCCCATACTGAACCATGCATCCTGGTATATCCAGATACCTTCTTTCTCCGTAGCAGGTGAAAGTATCTGTTGTAATTTATTATGCCGGTCGTTTACATTCAGCGTTACCTGGTCATAGCGGGGCTGCACATTTTTTTTGTTTGGAAAAAGCCATATCTGGAATAATTTCAACGGTTCAGTTTTGCTGGCGTTAAACTCGCTGTGCTGTATTCCAGTCCCGGCGCTCATTACCTGCACGTCACCATACTTTATGATACCCTGGTTACCCATACTGTCTTTATGCTCTATCGCACCTTCCAGCGGAATGGTGATAATTTCCATATTATCATGGGGATGTTTACCAAATCCCATACCCGCTGCAACGGTATCATCATTTAATACGCGTAGTACTCCAAAATGCAACCGGTCGGGGTTATAATAATTCGCAAAACTGAATGAATGTTTCGCATTAAGCCAGCCATGATCGGCTGCGCCTCTGGTGGTTGCTTTATGAATGATTGTGTTTGCCATTTTGTTCCTTTTTTTATTTATCCAAAAGTACACTCCAAAAGGAGCGGGAAACAATGACACAGGTTAAGAAAATGTCTTAATGCAGGTTAATTAAATAAGCACCCCTGCGGTGTTTTATCGCCCTTATCCGCTCAGTTTGTTTTGCAGCGAAATCACCTGGTGTTGCATACTACGAATACGTTCCAGCAAATGATTGATGGCTTCCAGCCCTTCCAGGTTAATATTAAGATCGTAATGCAGGTGCATATATTTTTCCAGGTTGGGAAGCTCATCATGATGAATGTATATCTTTTCATCCACCTTATCCACGCTGATCAGTCCATGCTCATCCAGGGATTGAATAAAAGAAAACTCAATGTTGTAATAAGTACAGCATTCTTCAGCAGGTATGATTTCATTCTTTTCCATACTGGTTCATTTTAAGATGAAGTTTTGGCCAGTTCCGCAAACAATTCTTTTTGTTTTTCAGTCAGGTTAACGGGTAATTTTACAGTATAGGTTACATACAGGTCGCCGAATTCATTTTCTTGTTTATAAGCCGGGAACCCTTTTCCTTTCAGCCGTATCCTGGTACCGTTCTGTGTTTCTGGTTTCACCTGGAGTTTCACTTTTCCTCCGAGAGTATCTACTGTAATTTCGCCGCCCAATACCGCTGTATATAAATCGAGTGGCACGGTGAGTTGCAGGTCATTGCCCGTTCGGGTAAACGCAGTGTTATTGGTAATAACAAAGGTGATATACAGGTCGCCGGCAGGGCCACCATTTACACCGGCACCGCCATAGCCTTTTATTTTTATCGTCTGGCCATTTTCAACGCCTGCGGGCACAGTGATGCGGATATTTTTTCCATTTACAGTCAGCACCTGCTGATGCGTTTTATAGACATCCGGTAAATTCAAACGTAATTCAGCTTTCAGGTCGTTGCCCCTGAATTTTGTTTGGCTCCGTCGTTCATTTCCTCCAAACATCGAAGCGAAGAAATCGGAGAAATCGTCTCCGTCATCGCCTGAATATTCATAACTACCGCCTTCCTGGCGGCTTCCCGAAGCTGACCGTTGTTGACGGGCCTGTTCAAATTGATCAGCATTTTTCCAGTCAGCACCATACCGGTCATATTTTTTCCGGTTAGCGGGATCACTCAACACTTCGTTGGCCTCATTGATCTGTTGAAATTTTTTTTTGGCTTCTTTATCGTTTGGATTCAGATCGGGATGATATTTTCTTGCCAGTTTCCGGTATGCTTTCTTGATATCATCCGTAGTAGCCTCTTTGTTCAGACCAAGCACTTTATAGTAATCTATATATTCCATAGTTAAATTCTTAAAATCTATACCGGTACAAATTTACTATTAAAGACGGATCCTTTATTTATTATCGGCGGCAACGGACTCCGGACCCTATTAAACCTTCATTGCTTTTTCAATGTTCCTGTCGGGTATAAACCATATCACCGATACTAAAATAAAAAGAACCGCTGAAAATGCAGGATGCAAAAACGCGGCCGGAATAGCCACTGCATAAATTACGAAAGAAAGGGCGCCTTTCTGAGATTGTTTTTCCAGGGGCCGCAAAAGGTTTTTATTATGAGGCTGGCTACCCACGATGACACGCAATAAAATATAATAGGCCACGCCACAAATACATTGCAGCCCGGCGTACACGGCCACATGGACACTGTCAAAATTGCTTTCTCCCATCCAGGCCGTTGCAAAAGGAATTAATGAAAGCCAGAAAAGCAAATGCAGGTTTGCCCAGATCATTTTACTGTTTACGGAAGAAACGGTATGCAATAAGTGATGATGATTGGCCCAATAAGTTCCTATAATAATGAAACTAAACACATAGCTTATTAAAACAGGAATAAGCAATTTAATGGCTTCCCATGAGGTTTCATGCGGTGTTTTTAATTCAAGCACCATGATGGTAATGATAATAGCTAACACACCATCGCTGAACGCTTCCAATCTTGTTTTATTCATATCGTGGCTTTATATTCTTATCCCGGGAAATGTTCCGTTCTTTATTTTTTTTGTTCAACA
>JAOQAL010000256.1 GCA_025963615.1 Chitinophagaceae bacterium
TTGGCCAGGAGTAATTTATCCCTCACTTTGATGAAAATTTCCGTATCCGGTACAGCAAATACTGTTCTTACATAGCCGAGACCCACCGCTTTGCTTAGGCTGGGGGATTGCGTTCCTGAAGTGACTACGCCAATCAATCCGCCGCCATAATCTTTAATTTCATAGCCATGGCGGGGAATACCTTTATCAATCATTTCAAAACCGATTAGTTTTCTTTCGATTCCTTCCGCTTTTTGTGTTTCCAGGATATTTTTTGCAATAAAATCTTTATTGAATTTTGTTATCCAGCCCAAACCCGCTTCCAGCGGAGATGTGGTATCGTCAATATCATTACCGTATAAACAAAATCCCATTTCTAATCGTAAGGTATCTCTTGCGCCGAGGCCGATAGGTTTTATTCCTTGAATTGTACCAGCTTTAAAAATAGCGTCCCAGATTTTTGCGGCATCGTCGTTTTTGTCTTCAAAATAGATTTCCACACCTCCGGCGCCGGTATATCCTGTAGCGCTTATCAATACATTATCAACGCCGGCAAATTTTCCTTTCACAAAAGTGTAATACTTCAGGTTCAGAATGTCAATATCCGTTAAGGTTTGCAGGATCTTTGTTGCATGGGGTCCTTGTATTGCAAGCAGGCAGGTCTTATCGGAGATGTTATGCATTTCTGCCTTTTTCTTGTTGTGTTTGCTGATCCAGTTCCAGTCTTTTTCGATGTTTGAAGCATTTACAACAATCATGTATACTTTATTCTCTTCAATGCAATAGACCAGCAGATCGTCTATAATGCCGCCGTCATCATTTGGAAGGAAGCTATATTGTGCTTTGCCTTCCATGAGTTTGGAGGCATCGTTGGTAGTAACCCGTTGAATAAGATCGAGGGCATGCTCGCCTTTTATAATGAATTCTCCCATATGGCTTACATCAAACACACCGGCATTTTTTCTGACGGATCCATGTTCATCATTGATACCGGTATAGCTGATCGGCATATTATAACCTGCAAACTCTGCCATTTTTGCGCCCAACGCAATGTGCTTATCTGTAAATGGAGTTTTCTTCATTAGTTTTTTTTATCGTGTTTGCAAATGTAGTTCAAATTCATTTTTCGGTTTAATAAAGTGAAAATTGGGTTTAGTATTCAAAATAACTACCTTACTTTTTTTGTGGACAAAACGAAGGTCAATATGATCACCATTCATTTTTAAATCCTCGTTGAGCTTTGGGATATCTTATGAGCTTTTGGTTTTCTTTCTTTTCTTTTTGTTTGGCCAAAAAGAAACAAAAAGGCCCCCCGAAAACGATAACAGGGCGTTTTCGGGATGGTTCCCTGATGTGGCTTAGGTACTACTGTGACTTCAACGCTATATCGCTGCTCCCTTGATAGCACACAACAAACTGGGAAATTAGCTTGACGCCAATGCGTAGTCATCGGGATCTGCGACAAAAATAGTCCCCATGGCTATCGGGAAAAACCCTGCCGGGTGGTCCCGAAAAAAATCGGGACCGGCTGTTGTCCGGACAGTTTCTTGATGGGGCTTCTGTGCTAGTGTGACCTCAGCAGTTTAGCGCTACTCCCTTGATGTTTCCAGAACAGAACCCGGAAGAAATTTTTTTAAACATTCAACACGTTCCAGGTTTAGGGTACTTATGACCGGGAGACATTCACCAGATCGAAGCGAACCAAAGGGCTGAAACACAGGGCAGATGGGGCTGGATCGATATTGTGATTTCAGCGGCATATTGCTACTCCCTTGACAGCACTGAGTCACGAAGTAGCGGAATGGCAGACATCCGGCTTCGGTTATTATATGATTAACTAATTCTGTTGCTGAAACGCTCTTATAAACGACCTATCCAGCATCCGAACACCTGGGTTAACATACTTTAGTCGCAATCTCATTTAAATTAATTTATGGAAAAAAAGAAGGGCTTCGAAAACGAAGCCCCGCGTCACGCCTTCCTTCGATCAACTCAGGAGCGTAGACCCAACTTCAACCTATTTTAATTGAACATAGTTGCCAATGAGAATCCGGGGGAACCCATATTCAAAAAGGCATCATCTTTTTTGCTGGCTCCATCATTTGTATCCTCCATGGTTTCGGCAGCAGTATTTTTTGGTTTGGTCGTGTCATTCAATCTTTTCTTGTCATCTTCCAGTCTTCTTTTTTCTTCATCCAGGCGTTGTTCACGGTCTTTTATATCCTGACGAAGCTGATCCTTATCATTGTACCGGTATTGATCATCCTGGTCGTCATCTTTTTTTTCGGCCGGTTTGTTTGGATTGACCAATTCGCCATCGCTTTTCATCAGGTAGTCAACATTGGTTTGCCAATCAAAATAATTATCCCAATCCCAATCAACATCCCAATCGTTGCGCTGCCATCTTCTTTTTTCATATACGCGAACATTGTATGGATGTAAGAAATCAACCGTTTCATCAAAGCGGATTTTTTTACCGGCTGGTACTTTAATGTTCACGATAACTCTTTGAAAACGGAATTTATTTTCCTTGCTGATCGTTAAACCGCTGCCAAGATTTAAAACACTATCTGTATAAGAAACATTGTATAATATTTGGTTTGCCCGGTTCTTCGCATCATTGCCATCCTTACCGGCGCTATATCTCGCTACGGATACGTAGTAATTCGAATCTTCACTTTTTTCAATCCGCACTTTTATGTTTGCCATGCGTAAGGTGTCTTCGTTAAAATCCCAGCCTTCATTATCTACGTCGAACCACCAGAAATTACCGGCATAACGTACTTCAGGCTCGTTCACCCTGACAATAATTTTTCCTTTCAGCGGCTGTGTTATGG
>JAOQAL010000271.1 GCA_025963615.1 Chitinophagaceae bacterium
CCATAAATGCAGAATAGAAGCCCAGTCCAAAATGCCCGATGATATTGGCTTCATTTTGTCCTTTATATTTTTCTAAAAATTCTTCCGCGCTGGAAAAGGCTACCTGGTTAATGTACTTATCTACTTCTTCCGCCGTCATGCCGATACCCCGGTCGGTAATGGACAGTGTTTTTGCATCCTGATCAATTGCGATATCGATCCGCAATTCACCGATATCTCCTTTCGCTTCGCCGGTGAGGGCAAGGGTTTTCAATTTACTCGTAGCATCTACGGCATTGCTGATCAGCTCGCGGAGAAAAATGTCATGATCGCTGTAAAGGAATTTCTTAATGATCGGAAAAATATTCTCCGTATGAACCCTGATCTGGCCTTTTTGCATAATTGGTTATTTATGCCATTGGTTTTCAAATGGGGTGCCAACCTGTTGAAATGAAGGAAAAACAGAAAAATTGTCAGGTTTGTGAAGCTTTGTGCTTCAGGCAAGTCCGAAAATGAGCATTTACCGGTTGATGCGGCTCGGTGGCTACCCATTCCGCCGTTTAAAGTTGAGGGTTGATGCCGTTTTCGCCCTGAAACTTTGCCTGCCCAAAAACTAAGAACTTAGAAAACTTTCCCGTACCTTCGCCGCCCCAAATCTGTTTATCGGCAGATTTCCCGTCCCTGGACGGGATCCATTGGTAAAAAACGATTAATTAATTAAAACAAGGTAAATGAACAATTATGAATTGATGGTGATTTTTACCCCTGTGCTAAGCAATGATGAATTTAAAGCGGCGCAGAAAAAATACACCACTTTTATTACAGATGCCGGGGGAAAGATTGTATCTGAAAATCCCTGGGGCCTTAAATCACTGGCTTATCCCATCCAGAAAAAAACAACCGGTTTATACTGGGTAATGGAATTTATCGCGCCAGCCGAATTTAATGAAAAGCTCAAAATTCAGCTTCTCCGCGACGAATCAGTACTTCGTCACCTGCTCACTAAACTTGACAAATACGCCGTCGAGTACAATGAGAAAAAGAGAAAAGGCGTACCAACTGGTAACGAAAAAGCAGTGGAGGCTTAAAACATGGCAAAAGCAAATGAAATAAAATATCTTATCGCTATTAAAAGTGATAAAAGAATAAAGAAATACTGTCGTTTTAAAAAATACGGGATCCGGTACATTGATTATAAGGATGTAGAGTTCCTGAAAAAATTTCTGAATGAGCAAGGTAAATTGCTCCCCCGCCGCCTGACTGGTAATTCACTGAAATACCAGCGCAAAGTATCGGATGCGGTAAAGAAAGCCCGTCAGATGGCATTATTGCCTTACGTAACAGATCTTTTAAAATAATCCCCCGAATGGTGGATGAACAAAAAGAAAAATCATGGAAATAATCTTAATACAAGATGTAGATAATTTAGGCGCCGCTAACGAAGTTGTTAAGGTGCGCAATGGCTATGCCCGTAATTTTCTTATTCCCAAAAAAATTGCGATAGAAGCTAATCCCGGCAACTTGAAGCAACGGGAAGAAAAAGTAAAGCTGGCCAAAAAGAAAGAATACAAAATGCTGGCGGAAGTGAATAGCGTAATTGCCAAACTGAATGAATCACCATTGAAAATCGGGGCAAAAACCGGTACCAGCGGCAAAATTTTTGGCAGCGTAACATCCCTGCAAATCAGCCGGGCTATCCGCGAACAAAAAGGATATGAAATTGACCGTAAGAAGATCTCAATTCCGGAAGAAGTGAAGGAATTGGGAACTTATAAAGCCCATATTGATTTTGGCAACGGCAAATCATCCGATGTAGATTTTGAAGTTGTTTCAGAGTAATTCTGAAAATTAGATATTCTTAAAAGCCTTCCGGCAAGGATGCCCGGAAGGCTTTTTCTTTTCCGGCCCGACTCCAAAATCAGGGGAACCCGCCTTTTTTATAAAAAAGCAAAGTCAGGAGATTCCCGGAGCAATAGGGAATTTTTACTTTTTCCTACAGATTATCGAAGATTATTTGGTGATATCTCAGGAAAAAATACGTTACTTTGTAATGAGTTTGGTGTTCTTTACAGTTTCACAAGTCCTGAACGTTTCGTTTTCCCGTTAATGTTCATTAGACCCTGTTTACTGTTGGCACTTATTTTATTTTTAAATTTCTCAGAAAATGAACATTTACGTAGGAAATCTTAGTTGGGGTCTTAAAGATCAGGACCTGAGCAACTTGTTTGCACCCTTTGGTGAAGTAACCTCAGCCAAAATTGTTACCGACAAATTCACACAACGCAGCAAAGGCTTCGGCTTTGTTGAAATGGCTAATGATGCGGAAGCACAGGCAGCTATTGCGCAACTCAATGGAACTGAAATTGAGGGTCGTGGTTTAGTTGTGAATGAAAGTCGTCCTAAACAAGAAGGCGGCAGCAGCGGCGGCGGCGGCGGCTTCAAGAAAAGAAGCTTCGGCAGTGGCGGCGGCGGTGGCGGCGGCTACAAGAAAGGTGGCAGCAGCAGCGGCGGCGGTGGCGGCTACAACAAAGGCGGCGGTGGCGGTTACAACCGTGATCGTGGCGGCGGAGGATACAGAGACGATTATTAATCTCAAAATATTCACTGCTTTGTTAAGTCTGGCTTTAGAGCTGGACTTTTTTTTTACACGCTAACAAGACACTGATAAAATACGCTAATGGATGCTAAATAATTTTTCCAGTATGCAATGCCATTGTTATAACGCTAACAGGCATGCGCTTTTTATAATCTCAACTAAAAGCCATGAAATTTTATTTTCTATCCGGCCTTCTTTCCATTTTCTCCGTCACCTCCTGCTCACAAAAAGACCCGGCGGATATCATTTATGTCCCTGCTAACCCAGGGACTGGAGATGAATCACAATCTGGTGCAACGGCAATAGCCGTGAAAGGAAATTAGATTCCTTTTGTTGGGATGATGATACTGTTTACCTGAACAAAGATTTCAGTAGAAGATGCTTTGCGGTACCATACTGCTAATAATGCCTACGCCCGTTTCCAGGAAAACACATGCGGAAAACGTTAAGCCGGCATGCTGGCGGGTTTTGTAGTGTTAAATGAAAATTTATTTAGCCTATCTCCGGAAAAAATAATTAATGTAAAAATAATGCGAACAATTATTGAAGGGAAGGAAGTATTCAAGCGCTAATAAAAACGCTACTAGAAATACGTTAATAAAAACACCCATAGAACGCTAACAAGACGCGATCATTCTTGATAGCATGGGCTGGCGCTCCTTCTTACACAAATAAGACAGCCTTCATCATTCTTACAGATAGGGATTGTAATTTCTTGTTATGCTAATGAGAACCTTGATAATCGTCCTGGGCGCCTCCAGATAAAATGGATTCGTATAAACCCGATGTCTTTAAATTCCCGGTTTTTATCTTTACCACATCACGTAAATTCAATAATAATAAGGTAAATTGGGTATGATGTTGTAAACGGAATCTAAAACCGGAAGGAAATCTCTATGCTTACTGTAATCATCTCTGCTTTAAATGAAGAAAAGACTATCGCCAGTGTTGTTAAATTCTGCCTGGCTGTTCCGGACGTTTCGCAAGTGATCGTGGTGGATGATAAATCAGAAGATCAAACAGCTTCTGTTGCAAAAGAAGCCGGAGCCCAGGTTATCATAAGCCAGACAAGAGGAAAAGGCATTTCCATGAGGGACGGCATCCAGCAGGCAACGAATGAACTGATCATTTTTTTAGATGCGGATATTGATCCTTACCCAGAGGGCACGATTCAAAATTTAAGCGCCCCCCTGCTAAAGAATGAAGCGGACTTTGTAAAAGGCGCTTTTGCAAGAAATGCAGGCCGGGTAACCGAATTAGTGGCCAAGCCATTATTGACCATCCTGTTCCCAGGCCTCTCCTCTTTTTCCCAACCCCTGAGTGGCATGATCGCGGGAAAAAAGAAATTCTTCAATAAAATTGAATTCTTTAATGACTATGGTGTCGATATCGGCATCCTGATCGATATGTACCTGATGAAGGCAAGGGTTAAAGAAGTTAACATCGGCTATATAGAAAACAAAAGCAAACCCTGGGAAGCCCTGGGAAAAATGAGTAAAGAAGTTTCCCGGGCAATAATTAATAAGGCCCAGGGCCAGCATTCCAATGAATTAACGGAAGCAGATGTAAAATCGCTGGAAACCATCAATGGGGAAATGAACAAGGTATTGAAAGAAGAACTTTCGGGTTTCCATAAAATGGCCATTTTCGACATGGACGACACCATTCTGAAAGGTCGTTTTATAAATGAATGTGCCCGGAAATTTGGGTTTTTTCCCCAACTTGAGGATTTGCGGGTTGCGGAAAAGGACCCCATCATACTCACAAAAAGAATCGCGGTACTACTCAAAGGGCGTACCATGGATGACCTTTTGGACGTAATAAGTCATATCGACATCGTAGAAGACATCCTTCCCGTGATCAAAGGACTAAAGGAAAAAGGGTATATTATCGGGATCATAAGTAGTAGTTATACATTAATAACCAATTATGTAAGGCAGAATATAGGCGCCGACTTCTCTTTGGCATACCAATTGGAGTTCATGGAAGGCAAAGCAACGGGGGAGGCGAATTTACCTTATTATTTCTTTGGGTCGCCGTCAAGCGTTTGCGGGCATTCTTTTTGTAAGACGAATGCATTGCAATACGCTTGTGAAAAATATAACGTTATAATGAAGAACTGTATTGCTGTGGGAGATAGCGCTGACGACAGATGTATGGTTGGACATGCGGGAAAAGGGTTCGCTTTTGTTACAAATGATGAAATTCTGAATAGAGTCGCTTTTAGATCGATCAAAGAAAGGAAGTTTAAAATGATTTTAGAATTGGCTTAACATTTCTGCTGTTATGAAGTTGTATTTTTAAAAACCTAAACCCCCTACTATGTCAAACCAATTGTACAACATCATGGTGCCCGTAGACTTCTCCGGTAAGAATAAATGGGCTATCGGGAAAGCCATGGAACTGGCTAATACTTTTCACTGCAATATTCATTTTGTACATATTCACCATAAGCCGGTCATTCCGTTTATACCGGTTGATAAGACGGAATTCACTCCTTATGAATCCACGGCGGATTTACATGAATGCAGGAAAAAATTAGAAGCCTTAAAATCTTCCTATAGCAACCAGCTTTGTGGGGATGGAAAAATTGAGATCAGTGTGTTGCAGGGAACGCCCAGGAAAATGCTTCCCATGTACATTAAACAATACGAAATGGATCTTGTGGTGACGGGATTGTCGAAATTCAATCTGCTGCACCGGATTATTTCTTCTGTATCCATAAGCCGGCTGGTAAGAAAAACAAATATCCCGGTACTCGCGGTTCGGTCGAGTGGTTTAATCAGTCATTTCAAAAAAATCGTACTTCCGCTTTATAACGATATTCCATTGCGGAGTATCAAAATGGCTACGATGCTGGGACGGCATTTTAAATCTACTGTTTACCTGGTGTCGCTGAGGCAGAATGAACCCGGTCAGGCAAATATTCTGAGTAATACACTCGAAGTAATTCAAAGCTTATCAACCATACCGGTGCAATCTATTTTCCTGGAAGGAAAAAATCTTGCCAAGAGCACCCTGGAATTTTCAAAGAAGATAAATGCTGATCTTATTATGGTAAATCCCGTTAAGGAATTTCGCTTACCGGGTTTATGGAACAGGTTAACCAATAAGCTGCTCTCCTATGGTTCTACCATTCCGGTAATTACTATGGAACAGAAACCCACGGACCCCAGTAACTAATCCTTTGAAACGGTGTGTTTCACGCAAAGGGCGCAAAGAAGCAAAGAACGCAAAGAGAGGTGAACTGTTATCAATCTCTGCTTTCTCAACATTATGCATGTGCCGATGCAGCAATTCTCCCTTGCTCTGTTTCACGCAAAGGGCGCAAAGAAGCAAAGTACGCAAAGAAAAGAGATGAACTTTTAAGAATCCATCTTTACTTTCTAAACATCTCTGCCGGATTATCTGGAATGTTTCACGCAAAGGCGCAAAGAAGCAAAGAAGCAAAGAACGCAAAGAGATG
>JAOQAL010000280.1 GCA_025963615.1 Chitinophagaceae bacterium
CCGATAGAGAATGCACCTGTCCGCCCGGAACCGTGCAGAAATATCTGAACAAAATTTCAGGACCGCTGCTTGACCGGATTGATCTGCATGTAGAAGTAACCCCGGTTGCCTTTTCAGAGTTATCCGCAGTCAAGCCAGAACAAAATTCCGCGGTTATCCGTGACCGTGTGATAATTGCCAGGGAACTGCAGGCGGCGCGGTACACAGAACATCCCGGTATTTACTGCAATGCGCAAATGAGCAGCAAAATGCTGAAAGAAATCTGCGTCATTAACCAGGCCAGTCAGAAATTGTTAAAAACCGCCATGGAAAAACTGAATCTTTCCGCGAGAGCTTATGACCGTATATTAAAAGTATCAAGAACCATCGCTGATCTTTCATCAAGCATCGATATTAAAGCGGAACATCTTGCCGAAGCCATTCAATACCGTAGTCTCGACCGGGAAGGGTGGGCGGGATGAGGCTTCAGCGTCGGGACGTTTTAAACGAAAACAATCCTCCCAAAATGGCTATTGAAGCACAGGCACTGCAAATGATTATTTTAATAATCCCGCCGGTTTCATAAAATAAAACCTGGTTTGCTAATGCTTAAGGCCATTTAGACCATCCTGCCACATTATCTACTTTAAATAACCCGCTATAACGGGAGCCAGCTTATCATATCCTTTCGCGTTCGGGTGCAAGCCATCTCCAAAAAGAGATTCGTCTATCTTTCCCGAAGAATTCAATAAAACCTTACCAGGATTGATATAAACCACCTTCATTGCTAAGGCTAGTTTAGCATAGGCCGCATTGATTGTTGCAACCCTTTTTTCCATATCCCTTCTTGGAAAAATTCCTGAAAGTAGTATAGTTGCCCGGGGTTGACGGAGTTTAATGGCTTCTAATAATTGTTTTAAACCGGCAATTATTTCTTTGTCTGTATTAAGCCCTAAATTATTGGTTCCAATCATCACTACTACATGTTTGGTGGTATAGTCATCCAGTTCACCATGATAAATACGCCATAAAGCATTTTCCACCCTGTCCCAGCCAAAACCCATATTTTGCAATCCGAGAGGTTCCAGGTATTTTTTCCAGGAATCAGCGCCATTTACCGTGGCGGCTGCAGGCTCACCCGCCCAATAATGAATGATAGAGTTTCCAATTATTACATTTTCCGGCGTATGATTTTTATTCCGCAATTTAATGGCTTCATGTCTTCCACGCCAGTCATATCCATCTCTTGTTTGTATTACAGGGATCGTAGTGGAATAAGTTCCTTGCGGTTCGCGTAATATGGTTTGGATGCGGGTCGTATAGGCAGCGGCATATTTTTCCATACCGATATCGTTGGGATGGACTCCGTCCACGGTAGCATCAATACCCAAACCTATTTCAGCATTGGTTAATTGATAAAGTCCCTTCACTCCCTGCGCGGTCAATTTTGCAAAAACGAGTTGTGATATTTTATTTGCTTTTTCGCATTCTGTATTTCTTACGGTTTCAATAATACCCGTGCTACGGCTGAGACTGTGTTCTACTATTAATATTGGCGTGGATGGATGTTTTTCCCTCAGATCCTTAATGGAGGTGGAAATCCTGCGTTCCAGTTCTTCATCAGAAAAACCTCCACTGGCAACCAGGTTCGGCAAGCAATCCAGAACATAGATACTGGCATCAATTTCATTGATCAGATCAATCACTGGTTTTTCCAAACGGCCATTGCCTGAAAATGCAAGATTAATGAGGGGGCGATCCAGTTTACGTTCCAGTATAGCTGTCCACGCAAGGCCTGGTCTTGAAGCACAACCACCCTGCGCTATGGAAGTACCGTAGATAACGATGGGCTTTTCTTTTGTCAAAGGAGCCGGAATAAAACTTTTATCTGCCGGAACACCGAACTGCATCCAGGTTACGGAATTATACAAGGGAAGAAAAAGCCTGAACTCACAATCCCTTCCTTTGAATTCCTGATCCACTTCCATGTTTGAGAAATGATATTCAATGGTATCTCCAAATTTATATCTCCCCGGCGCCCATACCCATTGACCTCCCTGCGTTATGGCATACAGGTCTATACCACTAACACCTGTTGCCGGCATATGCGGCATCGCATAGCTGCCCTTGTTCTGTACTACATACTTTACGATGATATCACTGGCATTGGAATTGAATTTTATATACAATCCTGCGCTGTTTTTTGATAAATTCCATACGTCGGGCCTCACGGTTTGTTCTGCCCTGGCGGGTAAGCGATCATAAAAACTATTCAATTCTTTCGGCCATGCTTGTCCTTCGAGAACAGGAAAAGTATTTTCTGCAGGATTCCACCATTTATACGTTACGATAGCAGTTTGGGAAAAAACCGGTACTGATAAAAAAATAATGGCGGAAACTAAAAGAATGAGTTTGCATTTCATGTTAAATCTTCTTTCTGCAATTGTACATTAATTCCATCAGCCTTATTTGCTTTTTGTTCCGGTAATTTCTTCTTATGATTAAACTCATGTTATAAAGAATTCCGTTAAGCCGCGGTGAACCAAACATCTGGCCGTGCAATCCCAAAGCATCGGAACAGGCAATAACGGGTAGTCATAGTAGTAATTCGTCCGGGGTCAAAAAAATCATGTCTAAACTATGTGCCTGGCCGTTTAAAACGTCGCTGCGCACGACGCCTCTTTGTTTATTATCCTTGTTTAACTGCTAAGTTGTCATTTTTTACGAAATTGTACAGTATTTGTGCATATGAAACGTTCTTTTAATTAGCGCAACTATTTTCATGAAAATACTTTTAAAATACCTGAAACCACACAAATGGCTGGTGGTACTAACATTAGTTCTGGCTTGTATTAATATCGGCTTTTCACTTTTCGATCCTATTATTTTAGGTAAACTGATAAACCTGGCCAATACCCACCAATCACTGCCGGTACCGCAGAAACAATTCAATTGGCATGATTATCTTTTTTTAAGAATGGATTATGTCAATAAGAATGGACAGAAGGATCATTTATACGGAGTGATCTGGTTATTGACAGCGTCCATCACGGTCGCCATGGTTAGCCGGATAGCCAAAAACTTCCAGGATTATTTTCTCAACGTTATCATCCAGAAATTCGGGGATAAAGTTTTTACTGAAGGGTTACAACATGCGATGAAACTGCCTTAACAGCAATTCGAAGACAAGCGCAGCGGGGAAAAACTTTATGT
>JAOQAL010000331.1 GCA_025963615.1 Chitinophagaceae bacterium
AATGATCAATCTCCAATCAGCAAGCGCTATGTCCGGCTGTTCTCCCAAATCCAGCACGGGCCATTTTTTTGTTATCGTTTGCCCAACAGGAACCACAGGCATTCCATGCCGGTTAGGGTTTCCGGAACCTAGCGGCCGGTCATCTGCAACAGAGGGCGTCAGCCTCATTTTTTCTTCAAAGCGGGATTTAAGTTTCATCCTGGCTTCTACAATGCGATTTAATTTTTCCGATTCACTCATACACTTTAAAATAAGTTTAGAATACCACTCAATTCTACCTACGCGTAAACTGGTTATCATGCATCCTTCTCCACCAGCAGTCTTTCACAGACAACATTACTGAGCACCTCCGCCTGTCTTTTACCATAACTAACAATGATCGATTTGTCAAATGGTTCAATTGACCGGATCCTGATTTTTAAACCCAGCCGCATCTCCCGGCTATTGAGAAACTTTAAAAATTCAGAAGAAGTGTTTATAACGGCCGATAGCCTGACGGTCTCACCAACCTTGCAGTCGCTTAATTTGCTGTAATCTTTCCAAACTACCTTCCCGTTCCTATCCGGAATGGGCGAACCGTGTGGATCCACTTTGGGATATCCAAGCAGTTCTTCCATTTTTTCAAAGAAAACTACAGACTGTATATGTTCTATCTGTTCAGCGATATCATGAACATCTTCCCAACCGAATTTCATCTTATCGACCAAAAACATTTCAGTAAGCCGGTGCTTGCGGATGATCAGCCCCGCTTCTTTTTTTCCTTTCTCTGTAAGATGCAGTGGCTTATAACTTTCATAATGGACTAACTTCTTTTGCGCCAGTTTTTTCATCATGCTTGTTACGGTAGGCATTTTTATCTGCAGCCGCCTGGATAGTTCATTCACGTTCACCTCGCCAGTTTCATTCGCTATGTTGAACAGGGCTTTCAGGTAGTTTTCCTCAGTTAATGAATTCATTTTTCAAAGCTACTGAAAAATACTACCGGAATAGCTGGCAAGGAGGAACTAAAAGATAGATTTTGTTAGACGAATCTAACTTATTACTTTTACTGATAAAATATTTAAACCCAAGATGAAGCTGCGCTCTGTTATGAATAATACCATACTAATGATGATCCTGCTTATCGTTTGCCGGTTCCCGGCTGATAGTCAGGCTGTTTATGGTTCGGTAAAGGATGCTGAGACGGGGCAGCCCATCGGGTTTTGCAGTATTACGTTTGTAAAATCAGGATCGGGAACCACGGCAGACGCCGGCGGGAAATTTAAAATAGTTATCCCGTCACAGCCACTAACTCCGGAATTGATATTTACGTATGTTGGCTATTATCCTGATACAGTATTATTGTCATCCGGCATCCAGGAGTATAAGATCAGGCTGCAACCAACCCAGGGAACGTTAAGTGAAGTGGTAGTCACCGGTGTATCAAAGGCGACGTTGATAAAGGAAAACCCGGTGCCCGTTATCAGTGTATCCGCAAAAGCAATAGAGAGTTCAACAGAAGACAATATCATCGATGTACTGGTAAAAAATGTACCGGGCTTAAATGCCGTGAAAACCGGTCCGAATATTTCAAAACCCTTTATTCGTGGCCTGGGATATAACCGGGTACTTACTTTATATGACGGCATAAGACAAGAGGGCCAGCAATGGGGTGATGAACATGGGCTGGAAGCCGACGCATACAATATTGATAAGGCGGAAATAATTAAAGGGCCTGCAAGTTTAATGTATGGTTCGGATGCGGTGGCGGGTGTAGTAAGTATACTGTCTGCTATGCCTGTCCGGCAAGATAAAAAACTTCACGGAAAATATTTTTCGGAATACCAGCATAATAATGGTTTAGTTGGAAACGGAATCCGGCTTACCTGGGCTGACGATCACTGGGCTTATGTTATGCGGGGTTCCTGGCGTGTGGCAAAAAATTATGCCAATAGTATTGATGGCAGAGTCTACAATACAGGTTTCCGTGAAACAAATGCGTCTTCAACCATTCAATACAAAAGCAATAAGGGTAATTCAAACCTGAATGTTACGTTATACGATAACCTGCAGGGAATACCCGATGGTAGCCGCGATTCTATTACCCGGAAATTTACCCAACAGATATATGAAGGGAATAAGGATGATATTAAAAACCGTCCGTTGGTTCCCGATGCAGCATTAAATTCATATTCATTAAGCCCATTACACCAGCATATCCAGCATTACCGCGTCTACAGCAATAATCATTATGAAATCGGTCAGGGTGATATTGATTTTTCAATCGCATTTCAGCAAAATATCCGCAGGGAGTATAATCATCCAACGCTGCCGCAGCAGGCAGGAATGTATGTGCGTTTAAATACATGGAACTATGGGTTTCGCTACAATGCCCCGGCTATTTGTAATATAGAAATTACTTTGGGCATCAATGGAATGTACCAAAACAACAAGAATAAAAAAGCCACGGACTTCCCGATTCCGGATTACAACCTGTTTGATGCAGGTACTTATCTTTTCGCAAAATGGAAACAGAACAAATGGACCATCAGTGGCGGTGCGAGATATGATATCCGTTATTTGCAAGGGAACGATTTTTATACCGTCACAGATGCCCTGCTCAATTTTCGCAGGAAGGTGTCTCCGCCAGACACGGCAGGAGCTTATTTGCAATTTTCTTCGTTTTCGAAAACGTTTACCGGTACGTCTCTCAGTTTCGGGATCACGTACAAGATTAATGAATACCTGAGCTTGAAAGTCAATATCGCCAACGGCTACCGGGCGCCGAATATTACTGAATTTGCATCCAACGGATTAGATCCCGGCGCACATATCATCTACCTTGGCAATAGGAATTTTGTCCCCGAATTCAGCTTACAGGAAGATATAGGAGCCGATATCCGCTTCAAAAACATATCCGCATCGTTGAGCATTTTCAATAACGATCTCCGGCATTACATTTATCTGTCGCAGGTCACAGACGCTAATGGGAATCTCCTGTTAAACTCACAGGGAAACAAAACATACCAGTACCAGCAGTCGGCAGCCCGGCTGTATGGCCTGGAAGCGATCCTGAACCTCCATCCTGCCTTTATTAAAGGTTTTTCATTCAATAATTCCTTTTCACTGATCTATGGTTACAATAAAAAGCAGGAGTTTAAAAACAAAGGAATAAACGGAGAATACCTGCCATTAATACCCCCTTTGAAATTAGTAAGCAGCATTAACTACGAGATCAAAGTCAAGTCAAAATTATTTTCAGCATTTAATTATAAAGCGGAAGCTGGTTTTACGGGCGCACAGGACCGGTACCTGGCTTTGGACAACAACGAAACAGCAACACCGGCTTATGTTTTGTTCAATTTCGCCATCAGCACACAAATCAATTTAAATAAAAGTAATACCCTTCAATTTCAACTGCAGGTTAACAATGTATTCGATAAATCCTATCAATCGAATCTCAGCCGCTTGAAATATTTTGAATATTACACCCAATCCCTGGATGGACATTCAGGTATTTATAACATGGGCCGGACCATTTGTGCCAAATTGATTGTGCCATTTTAGGCAGATCAACTTATTTAATCACCCTCTGCATTTTTCAATAAGTTTGCTTTATAATTTGTAATCATGAAAAAAACTTTTTTCCTGCTTCCGGCATTTTTCCTGTTGGTTTCAACGGATAATGTGCCGAAACCACCCCGCCTGATCGTCCGGGGTGATGATATGGGTTATTCGCATAGTGGAAATGAAGCCATCATCAAATGTTATAAAGATGGAATTGAAAGCTCCATCGAAATAATTGTTGCTTCACCGTGGTTTCCTGAGGCGGTAAAGATGCTCGAAGAAAATCCAGGCATTGACGTGGGCATCCATCTCGCCTTGACCAGTGAATGGGATAACATAAAATGGCGGCCAATCTCTGACTGTCCAAGTCTCAAGGATGCGGATGGCTATTTTTTTCCGATGGTTTCGCCCAACAAAAATTATCCGGGCAGATCAATAAAAGAAAATAAATGGACCTTAGCCGACGTGGAAAAAGAATGGCGGGCCCAGATTGAGATGGCACTGAAAAAAATACCACGCATCAGTCATATATCATCGCATATGGGCTGTACAGAATTAAATGATTCAACCAAATGGCTGATAAATAAACTGACCAAAGAATATAAAATTGACATTGACCCCTTCCAACGGGGTGTAAAATATATTGGCTATGCCGGCCCCCATAAAACACCGGAAGATAAAATTGAAAGCTTTATTAAAATGCTTGACCAGTTGAAGGCTGACAGCACCTATATTTTTGTTGATCATCCCGGATTAAATAGTGCAGAATTACAGGCTGTTCATCATATTGGCTATGAAAATGTGGCTACTGACAGACAGGGAGTAACAGACACCTGGACAAATGAAAAGGTGAAAGCATTTATCCGAAAAAAAGGAATACAAATAATAAGCTATAAAGATTTGCTGAAAAAAGAATAAGG